>VEPF01000224.1:0-4562 GCA_012027055.1 Gemmatimonadota bacterium
CTCCCAGGCGGCGGCGTGCCGGCCCAGCAGGTAGTGCAGTTCCGCCGTGCCCATCTCCTTCTGGAACTCGGGACCGGTCAGGATGTCGCGGAGGAACTCGTCCGTGGCCATCAGGCAGTCGCTGTAGCCCAGCAGTACATCGTAGACGCGCACGATGTCGTTGTCGCGCAGCTCCGTGTCGTCCATCGTGAACGACCCCATCCGCACCGGGTAGTTCAGCGCGAAGTGCAGGTCGTGGTACAGGTTGGCGCCCGTGGCCACGATCCAGTCCACGAACCCCGCCTTGATCAGCGGTACGATCGACGAGACTCCGAGCCCGGCGGGCGTGAGCGCGCCCGACAGGCTCATGCCGATGGTGACGTCCGGCTGCAGCATCTTCTCGGTGAACAGCTGGCAGGCCTCGCGCAGGCGCCCGGAGTTGTACGCCAGGAAGGCGTCATCCACCAGGTCCGCGAGCCGGTCCCGGCCGGTGATCCCCTTCGGCAGCACGCGCTTGCCGGAGAGATACAGGTGCCGGTTGGGGCACTCCTTCTGCTTCATCCAGTCCGGCATGTCGGACAGGTCCTTGCGGTACCGGCTGGGTGCATGCGCGGGCGGCGCGGGCTTCTTCCTGGCCATCGTCGTTTCGCTGTTGGTGTGCCTGGAAAATGACAGCAGCACACTAGGGAATGCGGCCGGAGCGGGCAATGGATGGCGCGTGCCGCCCACCCCGCGCTCAGGGCGTCGGACCGCCCGTCCCGCGCTTCGCGGACACCTGCTCGGCCACCCCGATGAGCAGCACTGCCGCAACGATCGCGACGACCGCGCCGAGCACGTTCAGCTCCATGAGGTCGCCGGTCCCGAGGGCGCTGGCCACGACGCCCCCGATGATCGAGCCCACTACCCCGAGCGCCAGCGTCATCCCGAGGCTGAGGTGCTGCCGCCCGGGCTTGATGAGGCGCGCCATCGCGCCCACGAACAGGCCGAATGCCAGGAAGCCGATGATCCCCATGGTCCGTGTCCTTTCCGGGTTCAGAACCGTCGGTCGCCGCCCGCCCGCCGGGTCCGGCGCCGACCGCCGGCCGTACGCGCGAATGGTCAGCGCCGCCTTCGCTCCCGGCAAGACGTCAGGCGCGCGCAAAGGTTCGGGCATCGGCGCCAGTTGTTCGCGTCCAGGCCGGGATCGGCTTCGGACCGGACGCCGCATGGACCCGAACCGCCCTGCCCGCGCGCCGGTCCCGGCCGCCGCACCTTGTGGAAGTCCCGCCGCGCTCGTACGTATCCTTCCCCCGCCGGCGTCCGGCGGGCGGTTCCGGTGGGTGGAGCGCTGCAGCTCCCTGGGGGTGGGATGGCCGATAGCCTGGTGCACAAGCAGTCCGCGGTTCGAACCATCCTCGCCGGCCTCATCGGCAACGTGCTCGAGTGGTTCGATTTCGCCGTCTTCGGCTACTTCTCGGCCACCATCGGACAGCAGTTCTTCCCGCAGTCCAGCCCGGCCGCGCAGCAGTTGTTCGCCTTCGGCGCCTTCGGAATCGGGTTCTTCGCGCGGCCGGTCGGGAGCATCGTGCTGGGCCTGGTCGGAGACCGCATCGGGCGCCGCGCACTGCTGACACTCTCGATTTCGCTGCTGGGCGCGGCCACCCTGGCCATGGGCCTCCTGCCCACCTTCGCCCACGTGGGAGTGGCGGCGCCCGTGCTGCTCGTGCTGATGCGCCTCATCCAGGGTTTCTCGCTCGGCGGCGAGTTCACCGGCTCGATGGTCTACACCACCGAGCAGTCATCCCCGCTCATGCGCGGCCTGGTCAGCAGCTCGACCGCGGCCGGCACCACGATCGGATTCATCCTCGGATCGGCCGCCGCCTGGCTGGTGAATGCGCAGCTGACTCCCGAACAGGTGTCCGCCTGGGGCTGGCGCGTTCCGTTCATCGGCAGCGTGCTGTTCCTGCTGCTGGGCTACTGGCTGCGGCGGGGCATCAGCGAGACGTCGGAAGGCGTGGTGGCCGCCACGCTGCGCCCGCCGCTCTGGCCTTCGCTCCTGGGAGACTGGCGGCCGATCCTGCAGACGTTCGGGATCGTCGCGATGACCAACGCCGCGTACTACCTGACCTTCGCCTTCGCGGTGGAACGGCGGAAGGCCATGGCCGGCAGCCACGGGGCCGAGTTCCAGCTCGCGAACACCATGACGCTCTTCGTCGTGCTCCTGGCCAAGCCTCTCGGCGGCTGGCTGTCCGACCTCATCGGCCGGCGGCGGCAGATGCTGGCGCTCAACGTCATCATGCTCGCGCTGATCTTCCCGGCCCTGCAGCTGATGCTCTACGGCACGCCCGCCGGGTTCATCTGGGGTCAGGTCATGCTGGCCGTGCCCATCGGTCTCGCGCTGGGTATGCAGGGCGCGATGGTCGTCGAGATCTTCCCGCTCCGGACCCGCGTCACCTCGATGAGCGTGGCCTACAGCGTGACGCTTGCGCTGGCCGGCGGGGCAGCGCCGTTCGTGTCCTCCTGGATCATCGACACGCTGGGCCACCCGCTCTGGCCGGCGTTCTACGTCATGATCTACGGCGTGCTCGGCCTGGCCATCATGTGGCCGATGACGGAGACGAACGCCAGACGGCTGGACGTCTAGTGGCGCGGGCGGTGCGAACCGCAGGTATCACGGCACCGGGACACCAGGTCAGGATGCTGCGGATCTTCCGGCTCGCACTCGTGCTGCTGTGCGCCGCGCCGGCCGGTGCGAGCGCGCAGCTGTACGCCGGGCTCTCCGGCGAGGTGGCCACCGGTTACCTGTTTCGCGGTCTGACTTTCACCAACCGCCTCGTCTTTCAGCCGGCGCTGACGCTCGGGCTGCAGACCGGGGGCGCCGATCTTTCGCTTGAGTTCTGGTCCAATCTGGAGCCGGCGGCATACGACGCCGTCGATGAAACCAGCGCCCTCGATGGGACTCCCGGCGTCACCGAGTGGAACGTGGCGCTGGCAGCCGCGGGCGCCTGGCGAGGCCTGGACGTGAGCGGCGGCATCGTGAGCTACGTCTACCCCGCCAGCGGCTCTGGTGAGAAGGAGCCGGCCACCGTGGAGTTGGTGGCGAGCGCCGCGTGGCCGGCCACGCTGTCCCCGGGCATCACCGCGTACTACGACCTGCGCGCGGTGCGCGGTCTGTACGTGGAGGGCACCCTCGACTGGAGCTCCGCGCGCCTCGCCGGCATCGAGCTGCAGGCGCTGGTCGGGTTCAGCCTCGGCGAGTCCAACCCGGATGACCGTACCGCGTACTTCACGCGGGACGGCCTTACCCACGCGGAGCTGGGCGTCAGCCTCCCCGTCACCCTGGGGCCGCTGCTGCTCGAGCCCGGTGCCCGCGTGGTCGCGGCCATCGATCCCGCTACCCGCCTCTCCTCGCCGGAGCGGGAACGCCCGGCCAAGTTCCTGGCAGGCCTCGCCCTGTCCTGCGGCGGACCGCGAGAGGATTAGCCCTTCCCGGCCGGACGGCCGGCGTGCGGCCGGCGCGGTTTCAACTCGGTGCGCCGGTTGCCCGACCGGCCCGGCGCATCGACATTCCCCGAAGCGCTGCGGCGCGCCCTGACCCGGGCTGCCGCTGCCTCCCGTTGCTTCGCACACCAATTGTCGGATCGGAAGGAGCCAGCGTTGGCCATGCAGACCAGGCGAGAACTGCTGCGCACCGGAATGGCCGTGGCCGGGGCCGCGGCCCTGCCCATCCCCGTCTGGGCGCGCGAGGTGCCCGCGGTCTCACCCGCCCCGGGTGAGGCGCCCTTACCCGCGCCGCAGTTCTACTGGGGCATCGGTCTCGAGAACGGGTGGATCCCGCAGGCCAACCCGGCCAAGGACGGCAGCCGCCGCCGGCTGGACGTCTACGAGCAGATGCAGCACTACCAGAAGTGGCAGGAGGACCTGCAGCGCGCCGCGGACCTGGGCGTGAACGCCATCCGCTACAGCGTGCCCTGGTACAGGGCCGAGCCGAAGCCCGGCCAGTACGACTGGTCCTGGATCGACGGGCCGGTGGACCACCTGGTCACGAAGCTGAAGATCATCCCGGTCATGGACATCATCCACTACGGCACGCCTGCGTGGATGGAGGATGGCATCGGCGACGACCGCTTCACCGATGCGCTCACCGCCTACACCGCCGCCATGGCCGCGCACTTCCGCGGGCTGGTCAACCACTACACGCCGCAGAACGAGCCGCAGATCAACGCGCTCTTCTCGGCCGGCACCGGCCGCTGGCCGCCCTACGGGCGCACGCCCGAAGCGTGGTCGAGGATCGGCGTGAAGCTGGCCCGCGCGCTGGTGCTCCAGTCGCGCGCCATCCGCCAGGAAGCGCCGGAATCGGTGCTGATCAGCGCCGAGCCGTTCGTGTTCGACAATTTCGCGCAGCAGGCGCTCGCCGCGAACGGTGAGAAGCCGAGCGACCAGGTCCGCAACGACGTCGCCCTGTTCCCGTCCTCACTCGCGTACGGCCGCATCGATGCGGCGCACCCGCTCCGCGCGTTCCTGGTGAAGAGCGGCGTGCCCGAGAACGACCTGAAGTGGTTCGACTCCAACTTCGCCACGCCCGACATCCACGGCGTCAACTA
>VEPF01000224.1:4572-7509 GCA_012027055.1 Gemmatimonadota bacterium
GGTCGCCGCGTACAAGGGCGATATCACGAACGCCGCGCCCGCGTCCGGACAGACGGGCGCGCAGCCGCCCGCTGGGGCCAACCAGGCGCCGCTCACGCTCGAGCAGGCCGCGCGCCGCGCCGCGCAATACCTCGAGGCGCGCGTCCGGCTGGCGTACAACTACCACCGCGCGCCCGTCTACCTGACCGAGACCAGTGCCGGGCTCACCACGGAGAAGAAGGTCGCGTTCCTGGACGCCCTCTACCAGAGCGTGCTCAACCTGCGCGCAGACGGCATCCCGCTGCGGGGCGTGAACTGGTGGCCGCTCTTCGACACCGTCCAGTGGGAGTACCGGGAAGAGACGTCGCAGCCGCTCGAGGCGTTCATCAGGCCCGGCGGCTGGAACAACGGCCTGTACGTCTCCCAGGCGCAGGGCGGCGACCTGGCGCGCGTCCACACGCCCGCCGCTGACCGCTACAAGGACATCATCCGCCGCGACCGCACCGCGGCCGGCCTGGTGCAGGCGCCGCCTCGCCGGGGCAACTCGCCGGAGGCCGCCGCCATCATGATGGCCAAAGCGGTGAACTGGGAGCCGTCCGATGCGCCCAACACGCCCATCGGTACCGCGCAGGGCATCTTCCCCGGCCGCGTCACCTGGATCCGCGACGTGCGCGTCGCGCCATGGGACGGGAAGACCGGGCGCTGGTGGGAGGATGGCAACATCAACCAGCCGGTGCTGAACGACATGTTCGCGAAGAGCCTGAACGCGCTCACCGGCAAGAAGCACAACGAGCAGGCGTGGGACGCGCTCTTCCGGCACTACAACGCGAAGCAGGGCAGGGGCAGCCGGGGCTGGCAGGCGGGCGAGCAGATCGCCATCAAGATCAACATGAACAACAGCGGCCGCACCGACCAGGTCGATAACCGCATCGACCAGTCCACGCACGGCCTCCGCGCGCTGCTCGCGCAGCTCACCGGGCCCGGCAAGGTGGATCCCGCCAGCATCGTGGTGTTCGACGCGTCGCGTGTCATCACGGACCGGCTCTACACGCCGCTGCACGCGGAATTCCCGGCCGTGCGCTGGGTCAATCGCGCGGAAGCGCCCGGCCGCGAGGCGCCGCAATGGGTGGAGAACGCCATCAGCTACACGTCCCCGGAAGTGCAGCTCGGCAACGCGCTCCCGAAGTGCTGCGCGGACGCCACCTACCTGGTCAACATGGCGCTCCTCAAGGGCCACGAGATCTCGGGCGTCACGCTCTGCGCCAAGAACCACTTCGGCTCCATCCAGTACCCGTCCCGCGACCACAACAAGTACGTGCCGCAGTACAGCCGGCCGATGACCGCGTGGAACGGCTACGTGGACCTCATGGGCGCGCCCAACCTGGGCGGCAAGACCTTCCTGTACATCATCGACGGCGTCTACGCGACGCAGACCAACGTGCGCGAGCCGGCGCCCGACCGTGACCGCTTCAACCGGCTCTTCAACGGCGAGTGGTCCGCCATGCTGCTCATGTCGCAGGACCCCGTCGCCATCGATTCCGTCGGCCTCGACTTCCTGCGCGCCGAGTATCGCGAGAACCTGGGCTTCAGCGGCGCCGCGTCGCTCCCGAAGGGCTCGATCGTGAACAGCGACAACTTCCTGCACGAGGCCGCCCTCGGCCGCAACGCGCAGCTCGGGCCTTACCGGCCCGGCGGGCAGGAGATCGGCAGCCTCGGGGCGCACGAGCACTGGAACAACGAGACCGAAAAGAAGTACTCGCGGAACCTGGACCCGAAGAAGGGGAAGGGAGTCGAGCTGGTGAAGGTCGGGGTCTAGCGCTATCGAGAGTTGGTTCCTGCGGCCTGGGCGCTGTTCAGGGCGCGTACGATCGACCAGAGCAGAAGCCCCGCAGCGCTACGGCGCCGCGGGGCTTCTGCGTCTCACCGAGTAGTTGCTAGTCGCGCGAGGCCGCTACATCGCCTCGATGGCCCCGATGATGTGCTCGGCAGCGGTAATCAGCGGCTGGCCTTCTTCGCTGGTGAGCACCTGGTCTGCGATGAACGTCTCCACCTTGTCGATGAACGCGTGGAGGTTGTTCAGGGCCACAACTTTCTGACCACCGGCGAGCTTCTTCTGCACCACGTCAAGGGTCACCAGCAGCGCATTCGTCTGTCCCTTGTTGAGCGTGGCGCTCCCGCCGGGCCCGAGCGCCTGTACGGCGTTGGCCAAAGAGCCGACGCCCTCTCCAGGCACCAGCAACTCGTATGCGCCGATGTCACATCCGGCCCCCAGCGGCCGCGTGACACCTCGCTGGTCTCTGCTGATGACGTCACCATCATAATCCGTGCAGATGCCGGCATTGATGGCGGGGCTGCCCGCGAGCAGCGCGTGCGTCTTCGTGGTTCCCGGGGCGTTGAGCTGGAGGGCGCCCAGTAGCGCGTTGGTCACGGCGGTCTGGTCGCCGTCGGCATTGAACCTGGAGATGACGCTGCCCGCGCCGATCAGGTTGTGGCCCATGCTGAAGTATGCGTCTGCGTATCCGCCCACGTCAGCGGCGGTTGTCCCGTTTGTCGTGTTGCCCCAGATGATGCTGCCCTTCACGTCGATGTGAGGGGCGTAATAGTAGGGAGCGTAAACGCCTCCGCTCCCATCGGCCGCGTTGTTGTTGGTGATGGTGCTGAGGACGATGTGCGTGGTGCCCGAAAATCTGTAGATCGCTCCGCCGCTGCTCCCGCTGGTGTTGCCGGAGATCGTGCTGTTCCGGATGGTCGTAGAGCCCAGTTGCAGCCGGGCTCCGCCTCCGATGCCCACGGCGCTGTTACCGTAGAGGGTGCTGCGCTCCACTGTCACGTCGCTAAGATAAGCGTACATTCCGCCGGCGTTGACGGTCGCGGTGTTGCCCGAGATCGTGCTCTCAGTGATCGAGATCGGGGGGGGGGGGGGGGGGGGGGGGGGGGGGGGGGGGGGGGGGGGGGGGG
>VEPF01000239.1 GCA_012027055.1 Gemmatimonadota bacterium
GCGCGCCGCCCGATGAAGTGGTACGCCTCCGTGTACTGGCCGGGCGGCAGCGCCGCTTCGATCGTGAAACTTCCCTGGGCGTTGCTGATCGATCCCTGCCTGGTGCCGCGGATCGAGACCTGCGCCCCGCCCAGCGGATTGCCATCCGTCTGGGTTACCGTGCCCGTGATGGTATAGCGGCGCCCCTGCTGCGCCGCGGTGAGCTGCACCGTCCCGAGCACGCAGAGCATGGCCGCTGCCAGCGGCACTAACATGCGTCGAGCGCGCTGCATGTGGACCTCCGAATTGTTGGTGCTGAGCCGGGAGAACCCCCGATCGCCAAGCTAGGAAGGCGACCGCGCGCTCCGCAATCGTTTTCGGAGCGCCGGCGAGCGCGGGCGGCCGCCCCCCGCCGTGCCGGCGGTGCCGCCTCCCGTCGCACCTTGCCACCGGCCCGGCCGCCGCCCAGCATACGGGCGCCCGGCCCGCGGGACCGCCGGCCAGGCCCCCCTGCAGCCCGGAGCCTCGATCGGAGTGCCGACCATGCTGCGACGTCCCTGCGGTCTCTTCGCCCTCGCCCTCCTCGGCGCCGTGCCCGCCGCCGCCCAGCGGCCCGCCATCCCCCCGGACGCGCGTGTCGAGAAGGTCTTCGCCGGCGGCTTCTTCCTGGAGGGGCCGGCGGCCGCGCCCGATGGCAGCATCTACTTCAGCGACATCACCAACCCGCCGGCCAGCGGCTGGCAGCTCGGCCACATCTGGCGCTACGACCCGCTGACCGGTGCGGCCCGGATCTACCGCTCGCCCAGCGGGCAGTCCAATGGGCTCGAGTTCGACGCGCAGGGCCGGCTGGTAGCCGCGGAGGGGGCCAACTGGGGCGGCCGCCGGATCACCCGGACCGACCTGGCCACCGGGCGGGCCACCGCCCTCGCCATGGCCTTCAACGGGCGCGCCTTCAACTCGCCCAACGACCTGACCATCGACGAGCTGGGACGCGTCTGGTTCACGGACCCGCGCTACTCCGGGCCCGAGACCATCGAGCAGCCCGTCCAGGGCGTCTACCGCGTCGACCCGGATGGCACCGTCACGCTGGTCATCGCCGATGCCGGCAAGCCCAATGGCATCGCCTTCGCCCCGGACCAGCGCACGCTCTACGTCGCCGTCAACGACAACGGCGCCACCGGCCCGCTCCCCGCCGGGGTGCGCGCCCGGCCCGGGCTCAGCGCCGTGCTCGCGTACGACGTCGCCGCCGATGGCTCCGTGCATCTCCGCGGCCCCCTCGTGGAGTTCCGGACCGGCGGGCCGGACGGGATCGCGGTGGATACCGAAGGCGACGTCTGGTCCTCCGTCGCCAGCGCTCAGCAGCCGTCCGTGTGCACCTGGGCCCCCGACGGCCGCGAGCTCGGCTGCATCGCCGTGCCGGAGGTGCCCTCCAACGTGGCCTTCGGCCGCGGCGCCGAGCGCAGCACGCTCTACATCACCGCCCGCACCGGGCTCTACCGGGTGCGGGTCGGCCGCGCTGGCTACCACCTGCCGGCTACCCCGGCCGTCCGCCCGGATTGAGCCATGCCGAAATCGCGCCCGTACCTCGGCCCCGCGGCCATCCTCTGGGTGACCTACCCGAAGCTCACCTCCAGGGCGGCCGGCGAGCTCAACCGGGACGCGCTCTTCGGCCTCATGCGGGGTCATGGCTTCCAGGCCGTCGCCCAGGTGGCGGTCGATGACACCTGGTCCGCCATGCGCTTCAAGCCACTTTGAGGCTCGGCAGGGAGGAAATCACCGCCGGACGCGCGCTGGCGCGCCTGGCCCGCTCGCGCCTAACTTGCCGCCCCCACTTTACCAACGGAGACCATCGATGAAGCAGTCATGGATCGTTTTGCTGGCCGCACTGGCAGCTTGCGAGCCGGCCGCGCAACAGGCCGGGGAAGCCGGTGCCGCGCCGGTGCAGGAGGCAGTGGCGCCCGTCAAGGCCGTGCTCTTCGCGGGCGACACGCTGGGCGCTCCGCTCACGCTCGAGTACCTCACGAAGGTGTCGGACATCATGGCGCAGCCGGACTCGTTCGTCGGCAAGCGCGTGCTGGTCGAGGGCGTGGTGGCTGCCGTCTGCCAGAAGCAGGGCTGCTGGATGGACATCGTCAGCGCCGAGGGCGGCGACACCATCCAGATCAAGGTGGATGATGGCGTGATCGTGTTCCCGAAGGACGCGGCCGGCCGGAAGGTGCTGGCCGAGGGCACCGTGGAGCGGCTGGACCTGACGCAGGAGCAGGCGATCGCAGCCGGCAAGTCGAAGGCCGAGGAGTCCGGCGGCACGTTCGATCCCGCCAGCATCACCGGCCCGGTCACGAGCTACCGTATCCGGGGTGCGGGCGTCCTCCTCGCTGGCGCCTGACCGGCAGAGCCGGCCCGGCGCAACCGCCGGGCACGCCGAGCAACCACGGAGCCACCGCGGAGAACGCCGAGTAGACACGGAGTAACCGCCGAGAACGCCGAGAACGGATGAACGGAATCTGTTGTTGAACAACATGATCCGTTGCCGTCCTCGGCGTCCTCGGCGGTTACTCCGTTGCTGGTTCCGTGCTTTGCGTTCTTTGACGGTTACTCCGTTGCCCCTCCGCCGGGAACCGCCCGCCCGTCAGCCCTTCGCCACCCCGTCGTAGAACGCCTCGATGCGTCTCCGCATGCGCTGATCGGGGAGCGGCCCGCGCGCGGCCGCCGCGTTGTCCTCGAGGTGGCGCGGGTTGCGTGTGCCCGGGATCACCGCCGTGACCGCGGGCTGCGCGATGAGGTACTTGAGGAACAGCTGCGCGAAGCTGGTGGCCCCGATCTCCTTCGCGAACTCTGGCAGCGCCTGGCCGGCCACTTCGGTCAGCATGGAGGCCCGACGCCCGCCGAACGGCATGTTGATCAGCACCGCGATGCCCTTCTCCTGCGCCGCCGGCAGCACCTGCTGCTCGGCGTTGCGGTTCCCGATCGAGTAGTCCACCTCGATGAAGTCGAGCGGCAGGTCGTTCATGGCCTGCAGCAGGGCGGGGTACTGGCCGTCGCTCGAGGTACTGATGCCCAGGTAGCGGAAGCGGCCGGCCTGCTTCAGCTCCTGCATGAGTGGCATGAGCGTCTCCGTGCCGCCCAGGTTGTGCACCATCATCAGGTCGATCCGGTCCGTCTGCAGCCGCGCGAATGCCTGCTCCAGCCCGGCCCTGGCCTCCTGCGCCGACGGCGCGGGCGCGGCGCCGCGGCCACCCAGGCTGTACTTGGTGGCCAGGAAGAGCCGGTCCCGGAGCCCCATTTCCTTGACGATGCGCCCGATGACTTCCTCGGAGCTGCCGTAGCCGCGCGCGGTGTCCACCACCCTGAGGCCCAACGCCGGCAGGCGCTGCAGGGTCTCCCGGATGGGCGCCAGCTCCTCGGGCGTGCTCACCCCGAACTGGTTCGTCCCGATCCCCACCACCGGCAGGGCTTCTCCCGTCTTCGGGATCCGGCGGGTGATGAGCGGGCCCGCGGCGTCCTGGCTGCCCGGCTGTGCCGCCGCGGGCAGACGGGAGAAAGCGAGCCCCAGGCCGGCCGCGAGGCCGGCACGGATCGCGTCGCGGCGCGAGGGGTGGCGGTTCGGGTCGGACACGGGCGCACTCCTGGAAACGGGATTATGTGCACGTACGGGTAGCAAACTCTAACGGCTCGGTCCTGAGGGTGCCACGCCCGCCCGGCCCGGCCGGTGCCGACGACGCGCCGGGTGCGGTGTCAGAGCGGCAACAGGTAGCTCAGCTTGATGAAGAAGCCGTCCTGTTCGCGCTCGCGCCCGCGCCACCCGAAGAGCCGCGGCGCGGCGGGCTCCGCGCGCGAGCTGCCGTAGCCCGCGAACAGGACCGTGCCCGGACTGGGCTGGAAGGAGAAGAGCCAGTCCCAGCGGAAGGCGTTGTGCTGCTCGAGCCGGCTCGCCTCGTAACGGCCGGTGGCCTGGTTCCGCAGCAGGATCGGGCGCTCGGTGCGCCCGTCATCGTGCAACGCGTCCTGCTTCGCGGCCACGTACTCGCCTACCAGGCGCAGGAAGATGGGCCGGGAGAGCTGGTACTCCGCCTTGACGCGCGGGATCTGCGTGAGCGTGGCCACGCTCCCGTCATCCGGCCGCATGACCCGTGTCTCGTTGTAGCTCCCTTCGAGCCGCAGCCGCTCGTTCGGACGCCACGCGCCTTCGAGCGTGGCCCACACAATGTAGCCGGGCGCCCACTCCGAGTAGTTCTCGTCGCGCCCGAAGAGGATGAATGCGTCGCCCGCGAACCGCTGCCACTGCGGCGTCCCGAGCGTGAGCAGCACGTCGTAGTTGTTGATGCTCAGCCGGCCGACGAACGGCACCGTGTCGGCGCCCAGGTCGATGGCGTAGTCGCCGTACAGCTCGGGCGGCAGCAGGAAGTTCTCGAGCAGCAGCGAGGCGCCCGCCGTCCAGCCGCCGCGCAGCTGCAGCGAGTTGTTGATGTGCACCTTGCGTTCGTCGGGCCGCCGCTCGCCGTCGAGCAGCCGGTCGTAATACCAGAGCCCGTCCAGCGCGATCGACGCGTTCCAGCTCTCCAGCAGGCCGCCCGCGCGTCCATAGCGCGTCATGCGCGGCGTGAAGTTCACCTGGGCCATTCCCGGGCGCGAGACGAAACCGCTGCCCGCCAGGAAGTCGGGGTCGCGCCCGTTGGCGGTGAACGTCCAGCCGAACTCGCGGCCCGCGCGGCGCACCGCCAGGTTCCAGAACGGCGCCGTCACCGTCTCGCCGGCACGCCGGGTCCGGCTGCCCGCCAGCAGCACGTTCACCACGTACCGCTCGCCCAGCGCCAGGCGCGCGTCCAGCGCCCCCATGCGGTTGTAGTCGCCCCCCTCGATGCGGTCGGTGTAGGTCAGCCCCAGCGTGTTCTGCGCGCCCAGCGGCCGGCGCAGGCGCAGGATGTTGTAGACCGGGTGCTCCTCTCCCGAGCGTGACAGCGCCGCGGCGTCCACCGCCGCCAGGTAGCCGACGTCCATGCCCCCCAGCTGCCCGGCCAGCTTCAGCGCCGCGTCCGGCGAGGCGATGCGCCGGGTGTAGATGAGCGCGTTGGGCGCGGCGAACTGCTCGGCGGCCTCCAGGAAGAATGGCCGCTTCTCCGGGAACGAGAGCGCCTGGCGGGGATCGAACTGGATCTGCGAGACGTCGGCTTCCACCTGCGAGAAATCCGGATTGACCGTGCCGCTCAGCGTGAGGGCGGTGGTGATGCCCCAGCGCGCGTTCACTCCCGCTTCGGGGTCCTGCCGGCGATAGCGCCAGCCCCCGCCCGCGCCGGCGCCGCCCTCGATCCGGCTGGTCAGGATCGGGTTCACGTCCGCCACCAGGCCGCGGCGCATCCCGCTCAGGCCCACCAGCGAGCCGCCCTGCGCCAGGAACGAGTTCGCCCCGCGCCTCGCCGGCGTCCAGCTCTGCACGAAGCGCGCGTGCTGCACCCGCCGTAACACGTGGATGCCCCAGGTCTGCGGCTCCGACGATGGGTAGCGCAGGCTCCGGAACGGGATCCGCACCTCCACCTCGTAGCCGGACTCCGTCACCCGGCCGCGCGATTCGAACTGGAAGTCCGGGCTCAGGTCGATGCGCGCCGTCGCTTCCGCCGCGCCGAACATCTGCGCCGCCCGCTGCTCCTCCGTCTCGTAACCGTCCGCCTGCACGCCCAGCGGATTGACCGCGAACAGCAGGGCCCGCCGCCGGTCGTTGAACGGGTCCAGCAGCAACTGGATGTGATCGTCGCTGAAGATGCGGTCCCGGTCCGCCAGCGTGGCGTTCACCGGGGCGTGCGCCTCGAACGCGCGCACGCCCACGTGCAGCGCGTGCGGTGAGTACCAGATCAGCACCTCCGTGCTGTCCGCCGCCGGCAGTCCGTCCACCGGCTCGTACTGCGAGAACCCCGTCAGCAGCGCCGCTCCCGCCCACACCGCTTCGTCCAGCCGCCCGTCCACCGCGATCTCGGCCGTGAGCCTGGGCAGGCGCACCTCCAGCTGATTCTGCCGTCCGTGATACACGGCGCCCGGAGGCGGAACCGGCGAAGCCGCTACGAGCAGTGCGGTCAGGAGCGCGATCATGAAGTCGGGCCGGATCGAAGGGTCGGGTGCTCAGGGTCCCGGGGAGATTAGCGGGTGAATCCGCAGCGCGCGCAGGACCCGGTACGAACGGCGCCGTGGGAGTGACGGATTACCCGATGGCGGAGGTCCGGGGGGCACACCCCGCGGGCATGAGTGCTTCTCCGAATGTCCGAGGGGTGTGCCCCCAGGACCTCCGCCCCGATGTGGAATTCAGTCCACGAACGCGACTGCGTGCGAGGCCTCCACCGGATCGATCCAGTGGCCGATCGGGTAGTCGCGCGCCTCCAGCACGGCGCCCGCGCCCTCGAGCAGCGCCCGCCCGCTCTCCGCGAACGAGAGCGGGATGTTTCCGTCGCTGAAGCCGTGACCCCAGAAGATGCGCAGCCCCGCCGCCGTACCGCGGTCTACGTGCACGTCCGGGTGATCCGGGAGGAACCCGCTGAAGTTCAGCGCGTGCGTGATGCGTCCGGGCCTGCTGAGCGCATACCCCACCGTCAGCGTGCCGCCCTGCGAGAAACCGCCCAGCACCAGCTTCCGCGGGCGGAACCCGACCGCTTCCGGCACGCCGTCCAGCAGCGCATCCAGCGCCGCCAGCGAAGTTCGGAAACTGGTCGCCTCGGGCACGTTGCCGCCCAGGTACCGGTACCACGCGTGGCCCGGACCGTAACCCCACGGCGCCGCCGCGTGCGGCGCGTCCGGCAGCACGATCGTCCAGGACCGCGGCAGCTGCCCGGCCAGGGAACGCATGTCCTTCCGGTCCGCGCCCCGGCCGTGGAGCAGCACCACGAGCGTGCCATCCGCGGGCTCCGAGGCCGAGACGACGTCGTACTCGAGCATGGTTCGCACGCTATTCCGCCGCCGCCAGCCCCAGCTTCCGCAGCAGCGCGATGGCCTTCCGCTTCTCCTCGGGGCTCAGCCCGGCCGCCGCCCGCTCCACCGCCTCCGCGTGCGCCGGGAAGATGCTCGCCAGCAGCGCTTCCCCACGGGGCGTGAGCGCCGCGAACCGCGCCCGCCGGTCGTTCGGGCAGTCCTGCCGCTCCACCAGCCCCTGCGCCACCAGCCGGTCCACCAGGTAGGTCACCCCGCCGCTCGCCACCAGGATCTTCCGCTGCACCTCGCCCAGCAGCAGCGGACCGCGGTGGTACAGGGCCTCCAGGATCGCGAACTCGCCCGGCGAAAAACCGTGCCGGGCAATGTCCGCCTCCGTGATGCGCGCCACCGCGCTGTGGGCCCGGGAGAGCACCACGAACAGCTTGAGCGCGAGCTCCTGCTCCTCGTCCCTGGTGACGAGCGGGTGTGCCTGTTTCATTTCAGCACTAAGATTACGACCCGGCCGCGCGCACCGTCAAGCCGCCCGCCTCCTGCGGCCCTCCCGGAGACGCCCGGCCCGGAGCGCTCACCCGCGCGCGCGCGGCACCGTAGGAA
>VEPF01000097.1:0-4882 GCA_012027055.1 Gemmatimonadota bacterium
ATCCCAACCGCCCGGCCGCCGCGAGGTCACCGAGCGTGGCCGCGCGATCGGCCGGGCGGTTGGGATCGAGCAGGGCCGGCCCGCCCTCCACGCGCGCCAGCACCTCGGCGTGGTCATCGATGGCGAGCAGCGTGCTGCGGGTGCCGCCGCCGTCCACTCCCATGTAGATGCTCATGCGGACCTCGGCTGGAGCCGCGCGTGCGCGCCGTCGCTCAGCAGCGTGACGAAGGAATCGATCGGGACCATGGCCGCGTCCGCCTGGCGCTATCGACCGGTGGCGCGCACCGTGACGGGTTGGTCACGGATGGCCTGCTGCACGGCATCCGCGACCGCGCGGCGCAAGGGTGTGACCCGCTGGTTGTCGCGGCCGGAGTAAACGCGGTTCGTGAGCAGCACCACGAACACGTCGCGCTCCGGGTCCGCCCAGACGCTCGTGCCGGTGAAGCCGGTGTGGCCGAAGGAGCGCGCGCCGAAGTAGTCGCCGGCGGATGAGTTGCGGCTGGGCGTATCCCAGCCGAGCGCCCGGCTGCTGTTCTCGGCCTGCCGCGCGGTGAACTGCGCCACCGTGGCGGGCGAGATGTAGGAGCGCCCGGCGTACGAGCCGCCGTCGAGCAGCAGCTGCGCGATCACCGCCAGGTCGCGCGCGGACGAGAACAGCCCGGCGTGACCGGACACGCCCCCGAGTGCGAACGCGTTCTCGTCGTGGACCCAGCCGTGCACGCGGCCGAAGCGGAAGCTGGTGTCCACCTCCGTGGGCGCGATGCGTGCCAGCGGCCAGCGACCGCCCGCGCTGACCGAGGCACCCGGCAGGGCCAGCTCGGCCGCGGTCGGGAGCGGGATGTAACCGGTGTCATTCAGGCCGAGCGGTCCGAACAGCTCCTGCTGCAGGAACACGTCCAGGGGACGGCCGCTCACCTGCTCCACGATCAGGCCGAGCAACATGAAGCCGAAATCGCTGTAGATGCTCTGCGTGCCGGGCGGGTACTGGAGCGGGAGCGCGCCCAGCGCGCGCCGGAATTCGGCCCGCCCGCGCAGGGTGCGGTAGAGCGGCGCGAACGCCGCCAGGCCCGCGTTGTGGAGCATCAGGTTGCGCACGGTGACGGCGTTCTTCACGGCGTCGCCCTGCCACTCCGGGATGTAGCGCAGGACCGGCGCATCGAGGTCCAGCTGCCCGCGGTCGACCAGCAACATCAGGGCGCTGGTGGTGCCGATCACCTTGGTGAGCGAGGCGAGATCGTAGATGCTCGAGTCGCTTACCTCGGCCCCGTCCGGCGCGAGCCGCCCGTAGCCGCGCAGGCGCACGAGCCGGCCGTGGCGTCCCACCGCCAGGGCCGCGCCGGGCGCCGCGCCGTCCGCGAGCGCCCGGTCGATCAATGCATCCACGCTGTCCAGCGCGGCGGCATCCATGCCGACCTCGGCCGGAGTCGCGCGCGCCAGCGGCACGCGCGCGGCGAACACCGGCGCGGGCGCCGGCGCCGGCGCCGCTGCAGGCGGCGGCTCGGGCGGACGCGGCGGCGCGGGTGCCGGCGCGGGTGCGGCAGGTGCGCAGGAGAGCGCCAGCGCGGCGGCGCACAGCGCGGGCCAGGTCGCCCGCGGCCGGAGCGGACCACCGGGCGCGCGCATCAGCGGCTCCCCGGCAGGGCCGGCCGCTGCAGGCCGGTGCCAATCTCATGCAGCGGCGGGATGGAGATGGGCAGCCGGCCGGTGATGGCCGCCTGGCCGGTGAGGGCGCGGGCGGCCGCGCGCTGCAGGTTGTCGGTGGCGCCCCACGCCACCACGTAGGTGGAGAGCTCCGGCAGCTGCTGCAGCACGTACGGATTGCCGAAGGAAGTGAGCACCAGTGGCTTCCGGGCCGCCAGCTCGCGCACCAGCGCCGCCACCGGCTCCGCCAGCGCCAGCCCGCCCTTGTAGGCGCGCACGCGGATGAAGGGCGAGAACAGCACCGCATCGACGCCCTCGGCCTGGCTGCGGATCGCGTCCAGCTCCGCGGCCGTGGCCCGCTCGCTCAGCGTGGCCGTCCGCAGCCCCGGGAGCAGCGCGCCCAGCTCGCGCTGCAGCGTGCGCCCGGTCCAGGGATCGTAGTCGTCGCTGTAGATCACGCTCAGCACCCGCCCGCGCAGCGGCAGCAGCGCGTCGCGATCCCGGACCGCGGTGATCGAGCGCTGCGCGATCGTGTCCGCCAGCGCGGTGTGCGCCGGGATGCCGACGATCTTCGGCAGCTCCTCGAGCGATACCCGTGCGCCGCGATTCAGGCCCAGCCGCTCCTTGGCCGCGAGCACCCGGCGGACGGAGGCATCGATGCGGGCTTCCGTGAGCTCGCCGCTGCGCACCGCGGCGACGATCGCGTCGATCACCAACTCCACGTCCTCGGGGTTCGGCTGCAGCAGCACGTCCGCACCTGCCTGCAGGGCCAGCAGCACCGCGCGCTCGGCGGGCGCGTTCCGGGTGATCGCGCCCATGTCCATGGCGTCCGTGAACGCGATGCCCTGGAAGCCCAGGTCCCGCCGCAGCAGGCCGGTGAGCTGCTTCGGGTTGAGCGTGGCCGGGAGCGAATCCCCCGTGAGCGCCGGGAAGGCGATGTGCGCACTCATGATCGCGCCCACGCCGGCCGCGAACGCGGCGCGGTAGGGCGGCAGCTCGATGGTGTCCGCGCGGGCCCGGTCCACGGTGATCACGGGCAGCGAGATGTGCGAGTCCGTCTGCGTGTCGCCGTGCCCGGGGAAGTGCTTCGCGGTGGCCAGCAGGCCGTGCTCCTGCATGCCCCGGATGGCCGCCCCGGCCAGGCGCGCGACCAGCGCCGGGTCCGCCCCGAAGCTGCGCGTGTTGATGATCGGGTTGGCCGGGTTGTTGTTGACGTCCACGACGGGCGCGAAGTCCACGTGCACGCCGGCCGCGCGCGCCTCGATGGCCGTGATCCGGCCGAACTCGTAGGTGAGCCGCTCATCGGCCACTGCGCCGAACGCCATGAGCGGCGGGAACCGCGTGGCGCTCCCCGTCTCCAGGCCGTATGGCAGCACGGTGCCGCCCTGCAGCACCTGCCCCGGCCCCGACTCCATGTCCGCGGTCACGAACAGCGGGACCTGCGCCACCTCCTGCGCCATGTTCAGCTTGGACGCCATCTCCAGCGGCGGCCCGATGGTGATGATCAGTCCGCCCACGCCCAGGTCCTGCACCCAGTGGCGCATCCGCTCGTAGGCCGGGCTGGGCTCCGGGTAGTACTCGCCGCCGATGCGTGGGAAAACCAGCTGCGCGACCTTGCGCCTCAGGTCCAGATGCCGCAGCGTCTGATCGACCCACTCGCCTCCCGCCACGACCGTTGCCGGCACTGCCGGGGTCACGGGCGGCCGCGCGGGTGCGCAAGCGACGAGCGCGAGCAGCGCGCCCAGGGCCGGGCCAGTCCACTTCATGGGAAACCTCAACATGTTACGAGAGATCGGGTGGAATTCTACGCGGGCTGCCGCAGTGCGGCAAAGCGCGGCCCTCGTGACCGTCGGCGCGGCCCTCGCCTGCGCGCCCGCCGTACCCGGCAAGCCCGCCGAGCAGGCGCCCGTCCGCACTGGGCTCGAGGTGCTGGTGCGCGACTCCATGGCACCGCTGCGTGGCCTGCGCGTCGGCCTGATCACCAACCATACCGGCGTAGCGCCGGTCGGCGATTCGCTGGTGAGCGGCATCGATCTGCTGCACGCCAGCCCGCGCATCGAGCTGGTGAAGCTGTTCGGTCCCGAGCACTCGATCTCGGGGCGCGTCAATGCCGGCGAGGAAGTGGGGGATGCGACCGATCCGCGTACCGGCCTGCCCGTGTACTCGCTGTACGGCGATACCCGCAAGCCGACGCCCGAGATGCTGGCCGGACTCGATGCCCTGCTGTTCGACATCCAGGACGTGGGCACGCGCTACTACACCTACCCCTGGACCATGGCGCTGGCGCTGCAGGCGGCCGCCGAGGCGGGCCTGACCTTCGTGGTCCTCGACCGCCCGAATCCCATCGGCGGCGAGCTGTTCCAGGGCGACGTGCTGGACACCGCCTTCGCGTCGTTCGTCGGGCTGCACGCGGTGCCGATGCGGCACGGCCTGACCGTGGGCGAGCTGGCCGGCCTGCTGAACGGGGAGCTGGGGTGGAACGCCAAACTCACGGTCATCCCGGTCGAGAACTGGCGCCGCAGCCAGTGGTACGACGAGACCGGGCTGCCCTGGGTAGCCCCCTCGCCCAACATGCCATCGCTCGAGAGCGCGACCCACTACCCCGGCACCTGCCTCTACGAGGGCACCAACCTGTCGGTGGGTCGCGGCACGGACCTGGCCTTCCAGCAGATCGGCGCCCCGTGGCTGAACCACGAGGCCGTGGTCGCGCGCCTGCAGGCGCAGGGCATGCCGGGCGTTCGCTTCGAGGCGGTGCGCTTCACGCCGCACCAGCCCGGCGACAACAAGTATGCCGAGCA
Organism: Gemmatimonadota bacterium; assembly: GCA_012027055.1. Taxonomy (GTDB): domain Bacteria; phylum Gemmatimonadota; class Gemmatimonadetes; order Longimicrobiales; family RSA9; genus VEPF01. The sequence continues at coordinate 4,440 of VEPF01000097.1, forward strand.
GGAGATCCGCGGCATCCGCTTCGTGACCACGGACCGGGCCACTTACGACCCGGCCCGGGCCGGCATCGCGGCCCTGGTCGAGATCCACGCGCTGCAGCCGGACAGCCTGCAGTTCCGCGTCGGGCATTTCGACCGCCTGGCCGGCACCGACCAGATCCGCAAGCATGTGCTGGCCGGCCGGTCCGCGGCCGAGATCATGGCGCCCTGGCGCGAGCAGCTGCAGCGCTTCGCGGCCATCCGGCAGAAGTACCTCCTGTACCAGTGAGCGACCCCGGAGCCAGCGGAGCCCGGTCATGATGCCCATGCGACGTCGCATTCCCCTGGTGCTGGGACTGCTCACCGCGGCCTGCGCCGCGCCCGGGCCCCCGGGCCCGGTGCTGCCCCCGGCCCTGCCACCAATCGCGCCCGACCACGCCCCGCAGGAGCCGGCCCTGGCCGCCCGG
>VEPF01000097.1:4892-7470 GCA_012027055.1 Gemmatimonadota bacterium
CCACCTTGCGCGCCCGACCGCGCGCCGCGGGTGCAGGCCCGGGCGGCCCGGGTCGCGGCGGAGCCGGGCGATTACGGCATCGTGGTGCTGGACGTGCAGACCGGACGGGGCGCCGCGGTGAACGAGAGCATGCCGATGCCCGCGGCCGGTACCATCAACGTGCCAGTGCTGTACGACCTGTATCGGCGCGCCAGTGCCGGGGAGCTCTCGGCCGACGACCTGGCGGAGGTGCGCGACCGCTTCCGCAGCGTGGACACCAGCTGGTACTCGCTGGCGGGCGCGGACCGGGTCCGGGCGCTCATGACCCGGCTCGGCGCCACCGGCGTGGAAGTGCGCCGCGGCGTCGAGGACGGACCGGCCTTCGGGGCCGGGCTCGACAACGGCACCGACGCGGCCGGCCTGGCGCGCGTGCTGGCTTCGCTGGCCCGCTGCGAGCTGCTCTCCCGCGACCTCTGCGCAGACGCGGTCGCGGCCCTCGCGCAGCAGGAGTTCCACGATCTGCTTCCGCGCGGACTGCCGCCCGGAACCCGCTTTGCCCACACGACCGGGTCGATCGCCGGCATCCGGAACGACGCCGGGATCGTGTACCCGGCGGACGCGCCGCCCTTCGCGATAGTGCTGCTCACCCGCACCCCGCCACCGACTCCGCCGCCCCGGGGCGAGTTGCCGAAGACGTGGCCCGCCTCGCCTGGCAGGCGCTCGGCGACGGCGGCACCCTGCGTCCCCGCTGGTCGCCCGCGCTGCGGGAGAGCCTCGCGTTGCACGAGCGCTACCGCGTGCCCGACTTCGTGGAGCGCCGGCTGACCCACCAGGAGCTCTGGAGCGTGCTGCAGCCCATCATCCGGCGCGGTGGGTACGACGTGGCGGAGCTGGGCGCCTCCGCGGAGGGGCGCCCGCTGCGGCTGATCCGCGTGGGTGCGGGTCCGGTCCCGGTGCTGCTCTGGTCGCAGATGCACGGTGATGAGACCACCGCCACGCGCGCCCTGGCCGATCTGCTGAACTACCTGGCCAGCGAGCCCCAGGCCGAGCGCGTGCGCCGCTGGCGCGAACGGCTGCAGCTACTGGTGCTGCCCATGCTCAACCCGGATGGCGCGGAGCGCAACATCCGGCGTAACGCCTTCGGCATCGATGTCAACCGCGACGCGCGCCTGCTGGCCACTCCGGAGGCGAAAGTCCTCAAGGCGGTGCAGGAGCGCTACCGGCCCCGGTACGGCTTCAACCTCCACGACCAGAACCCGCGCACGCGCGTCGGCGCCAGCGAGCGGCTGGCCTCCATCTCCCTGCTCGCACCGCCGCCCGATGGCAGCGGGCGTCCGGTCGAGCAGTGGCAGCGGGCGCAGCGCCTGATCTCCTACTTCGGCCCCCGCATCGAGCCACTGGTGGCCGGCCACATCACCCGCTACGACGACTCCTTCAATCCGCGCGCGTTCGGGGACCTGCTCTCCAGCTGGGGCGTGAGCACCGTGCTCATCGAGTCGGGCGGCTGGGGCGCGGACCCGGTCAAGCGCTGGCTGCGTGCCGTCAATTTCGCCGCCCTGGTCGAGGCCCTCGACGCCATCGCCCTCGACGCCGGCGCCGACGCGGATGTGCGCTGGTATCGCGCCCTGCCCGAGAACGGGCGCGCCGTCAACGACCTGGTCATCCGCAACGGCCGGATCGCGCTTGCCGGGCAGGCGCCCTATGCCGCCGACCTGGTGCTCGACCTCGCGGGCGCCGACTACCAGCTGGTCGATGCCGGGGACCTGGACGGGACTGCTGCCCGCGACACGCTCGATGCCACGGGCCTGCTCATCCAGCCCTGCGACCCCGCGGACGCACCGCTGCCCGCCCTGCTCCTGGGCGCCGCGGCACGGCTGCGCCTCGTGCGCGCGACCAGCGACAGTATCCCGGTCTGGGAGCTGGCGGCCGGCCGGCTGATCCGCCGGTCCAGGTAGTGCACCCGCCGGGGCGCGGCCCCGGCGCGCTCAGCCGTCCAGCTGGTCCGGCAGGCTCCGCTCAAGGGCGAGCGGGTGGATGATGACATCCTCGTCCCCGGGCAGCTGCAGGGCGATCGGCTGATCGCGCCCGGCGCGGCGGAAGCCGCGGCCTTCCAGCACCCGATTGAAGTAGAGGCGCCGCCCCACCACCAGCACCACGGCCAGCACCGGCACTGCTACCAGCAGCCCGATGACGTGCAGCAGGTGCGCCATGATCAGGACGCTGAGAATGGTCAGCACGGGCGGGAGGTGCACCTGCCGCTCCATGATCATGGGCGCGACCACGTTGGCCTCGAAGAGGTGCACGCCCACGCCCAGCAGCACCACCCACAGAGCCTGCAGCATGCCCCCACCACCCAGCACGAACAGCGCCGGCAGGAGCGTCGACACCAGCGTGCCGAAGAACGGCACGATGGCCACCGCGCCCGTGAACACGCCGAACGCGAGCGCGTACGGCACGCGCAGCAGGACCAGCCCGATCCAGGTGAGCAGGCCGAGCACGAACATGGCCAGCAGCTGGCCCACAAACCACGCCCGCAGGGTGCGCCCCAGGACGGTCAGGATGTCGCGCGCCCGCTCGCGGTGCCGGGGCGGCGCCCGCT
>VEPF01000222.1 GCA_012027055.1 Gemmatimonadota bacterium
CGCGGCGCCGGAGTCGAACGCGGCCAGCAGCCGGGTGGCCGGGGCCGCCGCGCCCAGCGCGGTCGTGGCGCGCGCCGAGAGCGTGGTGTCCAGGCCCTGGAAGATGCCGTGCTCCGGCCGCCTGAGCGGCACGCCGCGCGTGTCCACCAGGTTGACGCCGGAGAAGCGCGGCCCAGCCGGCAGGGCCCGGCCCACGCTCTGGGACTGGTGGCGGCCGCGGCTGATGACCGCGATCTCGGCGTACGACCTGCCCAGCAGCGGGTCGATCTCCCCCGTGGCGTAGCGCGTGCTCGTCGAGTCCTGCCGGAAGAAGCCGCCTTCGTAGAGCTTCCGCGCCTGCCAGGGCACGAGCCCGGCCCGGCCCTGCTCCGGGAAGCGGTTCGGATCTGCTGCCGCGGCAAAGCCTTCCTTCGCTATGATCCCCGCGGCCTGGTGCTGGCCGTGGCCGTCGCGCGCCGTCCCGCCGAACACCGACACGATCACGTCCGGACGGAACCGGCGGATGCTGCGCACCACGTCCGCCAGCATACTGTCCCGCGGCCAATGCTGGAACGCTTCCTCCGCGCTCTTCGAGAAACCGTAGTCGTACTCGCGCCCGAAGAACTGCAACGCGCCGTCCGCCCGCCGCGCGGCCAGCAGTTCCTCGGTGCGGATGATGCCCAGCGCCTCCTGGAAGTCCGGACCGATCGCGTTCTGCCCGCCCTCGCCGCGCGTCAGCGAGAGATATGCGACGTCCACTCCCTCACCCAGCGCGAGCCGCGCCAGCAGCTGCGTGTCCTCATCGTCCGGGTGCGCCGCGATCAGCAGCACGCGGCCGGTTGGACCAAGGCGGCGCAGCGCCAGGCCGAGCGCGGCCGCGCCCTGGTACTCGGTCGCCGGGACCAGGATCGCATCAGCCGCCGGCGCGAGTGCGGCAGCGGTGCGGGTCTGCGTCTGCGTCTGCGTTTGCGCGGCAGCAGGCGCGCCCGACGCGACGAGCAACGCCAGCGCCAGGGCTGGCGCGCGGGTTTTCGAGGCAGTCATGGCGCGCAAGTTAGAGCCGTGCCCCCGCCACGCAAGCCGCGCCGGCTGCAGGCCAGGGGCCGGGCCCGCTATCTTCAGCAGTGGTCGCGAACGGAGGTGGCGGCACATGGCAGGTGACCCGGTCGGCCCGGCGGGCGCGCACGCCGCGCTGCTGGTGGTGGACATGCAGCCCGACTTCATGCCGGGCGGTGCGCTCGCGGTCGCGGAGGGCGACCTCATCCTGGCGCCGATCGCCGCGCTGCTCCGGCGCGGCCGCTTCGCGGTGTGCGTAGCCACGCAGGACTGGCACCCGTCCGGGCACGTCTCCTTCGCGAGCAGCCACCCGGGACACCGGCCGTTCGATGTGGTCGAGCTTTACGGCCACGAGCAGGTGCTGTGGCCGGACCACTGCGTCCAGGGCACGCCCGGCGCCGTGCTCCACGCCGACCTGCCGCGCGAACCCTTCGCGCTCATCGTGCGTAAGGGCGCCGACCCGCGCACGGACTCCTACAGCACCTTCCGCAACAACTGGAACGCGCTGGGGGAGCGGCTCGCGCTGGGGCTGGCGGGCTTCCTCCGGGAACGGGGCGTACGCGACGTTTACCTGTGCGGTCTTGCGCGCGACTACTGCGTCAAGTGGAGCGCCGAAGACGCCGCCGCCGCCGGCTTCCGCGTGACGGTGCTGTGGGACCTGACCCGGCCCGTGGACCCTCGCTCGGATGCGGACGTGCGCCGGGACCTCGAGCGCGTCGGGGTGCGCATCATCGACTCGGCGGAACTCGCGTAGCTGCCGCGGGCAACCCGGCGGCCGTCCGCCGCCGGCCAGGCCGGCCCGGCCGCCATTGCGACACCCGGAGCCGCGCCTCATCCTTGATCTGGCGCTGGTGATGGACAGCGCTTCCTCTGCCGGGAGCCTCGCCGTCATGTCCCGTCTCAGTCAATTCGTCACCGAAATCCACCGGCGCTCGCTCTGGCAGGTGCTCGGCATCTACCTGGCCGGCTCGTGGGTGGCCTACCAGCTGACCCTCGGACTCGTCGAGGGCCTCGGGCTCCCCGACTGGGTACCGCCGTTCGCCATCGTCCTGTTCATCGTATTCCTGCCCGTGGTACTGGCGACCGCGTTCGTGCAGGAAGGGCTCCCGGGCGCGGCCGATGCCCGAGGCGCCGTCCCGCTCTACCGGCATCCCCCGCCCGGTCCGGTCGAACGCGTTCTGCGCCGCCACCCGCTGACGTGGCATCGCGCCATCACCGCGGGTGTGCTCGCGTTCGCGGTGCTGGGCCTGGGCGTCACCGGGTTCATGGGCATGCGCGCGATCGGCTTCGGCCCGTTCGGCACGCCCGTCACCCGCGGAGAGCTCGGCGAGCGCGGCGTGCTGGTGGCGGACTTCGAGCCGATCACCGGTGACTCGCTGCTCGCGCGCGTGGTCGCGGAAGCCATCCGGGTGGACCTCTCGCAGTCGCCGGTGCTGCACGCCGTCGACCGCACGCGCGTGGGTTACGCGCTCGAGCGCATGACCCGCCCGGCCGACACCCGGATCAGTGGTGAGGTGGCGCGCGAGGTCGCCGTCAGACTCGGCCTGGGCGCTTTGATCGAAGGCGACGTCGGCCGCGCCGGCTCCGGATACATCCTGAGCGCCCGGCTCGTGAGCGCGGATTCCGGGCGTGTCCTGGTCGCCGTTCGCGCATCGGCGCGGGACTCCTCGGATCTGCTTCCCGCCGTGGACCAGCTCTCCGCCCGGCTACGCGAGCGCGCCGGGGAGTCGCTCCGGACGATCCGCGACAGCGCCCCCCTCACGCAGGTCACCACTTCATCCCTGCCCGCCCTGCGGTCGTACCTGCACGCACGCGAACTGGTCTACGCCGGTGACGTGGACGGGGCGCTCCAGTCCTTCCGTGGCGCGCTCGCGCTCGATTCGCAATTCGCCGCCGCGCATCGCGCCATCGGCACCATCTACCGCAACGCGGGCCGGCGCACCGACAGCATGCTATACCATCTGCGCGCCGCCGTGCGCCAGGAGGCGAGGCTCACCGAATGGGAGCAACACCACACGCGCGGCATGCTGTACACCGCCACCGGCCGGATCCCCGAGGCGATCGCCGAATACCAGCGTGCGCTGGCGCTCGACTCGCTCGATGCCCAGGCGCTGGTCAACCTGGGTGTCGCGTACTCCCTGCTCAACGACAATGCCCGCGTGGAGGAATACAGCCGCCGCGCGCTGGCGATCGGCTTCCGCTCCCTGAGCACTACCTACTGGAACCTGGAATGCGCGCAACTCAACCAGCGCGATTTCGCGGGCGCACATACCACCATCGCGGACGCTGCCAGGGAGCATCACGGCTCGCCGACCCTCACCCACATGCGCTTGCGGCTCGCGCTCGCGGAGGGGGACTTCGCGGGCGCCGAGCAGGTTCTCGATTCGGTCGCGTCGAGTGACTTGGACACGCCGCGGCGCCTGTACCAGTTGCTGCGCGGGCACCCCGAGCGGGCGATCGCTCCATCCGATGGCCCAGCCGATCCGGTGGGCCGCGCACGTGGCGAACTGCTGCGCGCCTATGCCGAGCTTTGGGTCGAACGCCGGCCGCAAGCGGCCGTGCGCCGGCTGAAGGCCGCCATGTGGCTGCCCGCGCTCGACAGCGTACCGGCCAACGACCGTCCCGACCCGTACGCCGCCCTCGTGCTCGCCGCGGCCGGCGAGCCCCGCCTGGCCCGGCAGCTGATCGAGCGCTACGAGGCCGGCGTCCCGGCGGAGCTGCGGCCCTGGCACACCGCGGCGTTGCTGGCGGCGAAAGGTTTCGTGTACCTGGCCGAAGGCAGGCCCGATTCCGCCGTCGCTGCGCTCACGGATGCGCAGCAGCATGCCTTCTGCCTCGCCTGCCTGCAGGCACTGCGAGCCCAGGTGCTGGAAGCGGCGGGGCAGTCGGACTCGGCGGTTGCCGCCTACGAGCGCTACCTGGACACCGGCTGGGATGACCGGCACAGCGTGTTCCCGAACCTGCTGCCCTACGTCCCGTCCCTCGCGCCGCTGGCGCACGAACGCGCCGCCGCGCTCCGGGAGCAGCTCGGCGCGCCCGAGAAGGCGCGCGCCCACTACGCGAGCTTCGTGGCCCTCTGGGAGCATGCCGAGCCCGACCTGCAGCCGCGCGTCGAGTCCGCGCGCCGCCGCCTGGCCCGGCCGCCGGCCGTGCCGCGCTGATTGGAGCCCCTCGACCCTTCCCCCTTCCCCCCTCTTGGCGCCTGGCCCCTGGCTCCGCCCGCCTTGACGTCCTCGCGCCCACCCGGCACACTAGCCCGGTGGAACCCTTCCACCTGCTGCTGAAGCCCACGGGCGCGGCCTGCAACCTCCAGTGCCGCTACTGCTTCTACCTGTCGAAGGCCGAGCTGTACCCGGGCGCCTCGTTCCGCATGCCGGACGACGTCCTCGACGCCGCCATCGCGCAGCTCCTCGACGCCCATCCCGGTCCCGAGGTCACCATCGCGTGGCAGGGCGGGGAACCGACTCTGATGGGACTCGCGTTCTACCAGCGCGCCGCCGCGCTGATCGAGCGCCACCGCCGTCCGGGTCAGCAGGTGCTCAACACCATGCAGACCAACGGTGTGCTACTCGACGAGCACTGGGCCGCCTTCCTGGCGGAGCACCGTTTCCTGGTTGGACTCAGCATGGATGGCCCGCCCGCGCTGCACGATGCCTGGCGCGTGGACCGTGGCGGGCATGCCACCGCAGAGCGCGTGCGGCACGCCTGGGAGTTGCTCGCCCGCGCCGACGTCGACGTCAACATCCTGTGCACCGTGCACGCCGCGAACGTGCGCCGGCCGCTGGAGGTCTACCGCTTCTTCCGCGACGACCTGGGCGCGCGCTTCCTGCAATTCATCCCCATCGTCGAGCGGCTCGCTGGCGTCGGCGGGGGCGAGGAGCGCGTGAGCGCGCGCAGCGTGCGCCCCGGCCAGTATGGCCGCTTCCTCAGCGCCATCTTCGATGACTGGGCGGTGCGCGATGTCGGGAGCGTGTTCGTGCAGGGCTTCGATGCCGCGCTCGCCAGCTGGGTGGGACAACCATCGCTCTGCATCTTCCAGCCCACCTGCGGGCGCGCGCTCGTGCTCGAGCACAACGGCGACGTCTACGCCTGCGATCACTTCGTCGATTCCGCGCACCGGCGCGGCAACATCCTGACCGAGCCGCTCGCGAACCTGCTGGACGCGCCCGCGCTGCGGGAATTCGGCACCGCCAAGGAGCGCCTCTTGCCCGCCGTGTGCCGCGCCTGCGACGTGCGCTTCGCCTGCCACGGCGAATGCCCGCGCAATCGCTTCGTCGGTGAGAACGGCGAGCCCGGGCGCAACTACCTGTGCGACGACTACCGCCACTTCTTCCATCACATCTCGCCCGCCCTGAACTCCATGGCCCGCCTGCTCCGCGCCGGCCGCCCGCCGCGCGACGCGATGCCCACCGCCGCCACGGCCGCCGCCGAGCTCGAAGCCCGCCTCGCCGCCGCCGGCCGCAACGACCCCTGCCCCTGCGGCAGCGGCCTCAAGGTCAAAGCCTGCCACGGCCTTCGGTGACCGCCATGGTTGACATTCCCCGTCGTGCTGTCCTCGGCGCCCTCGGCGGTCTCATCGGCGCCGGCTGCGTCTCCCGAGCCCTGGAATTCGCGCGGCCGGAGCACTCCGTCCCGAACATCATCCTCGTACTTGCCGATGACCTCGGCTACGCGGACCTCTCCTGCTACGGCCAGACCCGGTTCGCGACCCCGAACATCGATCGGCTGGCCGCGGAAGGCGTCCGGTGCACGGCGCATTACGCCGGCAGCCCCGTGTGCGCACCCTCGCGCTGCGCGCTCCTCACCGGGCTGCACACCGGGCACGCCTACATCCGCGCCAACGATGAGCTGCCCGAGCGAGGCGACGTGTGGAACGATCCTGCGCTCGAGGGGCAGCGCCCGCTGGCCGCTGGCATGCCCACGATCGCGACCACGCTGCAGGATGCCGGCTACCACACCGCACTGATCGGCAAGTGGGGGCTGGGCGGGCCCGGCAGCGAGGGCGAGCCCGGGCGGCACGGCTTCGATTACGCGCTCGGCTACCTTTGCCAGCGGCAGGCGCACAACCACTACCCGGACCACCTGTGGCGCAACGGGCGGCGAGTGCCGCTCGACAACCCCGTCATGCCAGCGCACCAACGGTTCCCGGCCGGCGCGGACCCGAACGATGCGCGCGCCTACGACCGCTACCGCGGCCGTGAGTACGCGTTCGAGGTCATGCTGGAGGACGCGCTCTCCTGGATCCGCGCGCACCGCACGCGGCCTTTCTTCCTGCACTTCGCGCCCACCATCCCCCACGTGGCGCTGCAGGTGCCGGAAGATTCGCTGCGCCGGTTCCTGGGCCGGTACCCGGAGCAGCCCTACCTCGGCGACCGCGGCTACCTGCCGCACATCGCGCCGCGCGCCGCCTATGCGGCGATGATCGCACGCCTCGATGATGGCATCGGTCGGCTGATGCAGACCCTCGCGGACACCGGCCTGGACCGGCGCACGCTCGTCATCTTCACCAGCGACAACGGCGCCACCTTCACCACCGGTGGCTACGACGCGGCGTTCTTCGCCAGCAATGCGCCCTGGCGAGGGGCCAAGCAGGACCTCTACGAGGGCGGCATCCGGGTCCCGTTCATCGCGCGCTGGCCCGGCCGGGTGCCGCGCGGCCTGGTGCGCGCCGAACCGTGCGCGGCCTGGGACCTGGCCGCCACCTGCGCGGAGCTGGCCGGCGCGCCGCTTGCGGAGGACCGGGACGGGAGGTCGCTGCGGCCGCTGCTCGAGGGAGCCACGGCGTCGGCGCACCCGCCGCTATACTGGGAGTACGAAGGAATGCAGGCGGTGCGGGAGGGGGACTGGAAGGCCATCCGCAATGCCCGCCGCGACACGTTCGAGCTCTACGACCTCGCCTCGGACCCGGGCGAGCAGCAGGATCTCGCCGCGGCCAACGGACCGGTAGTCATGCGCATGCGGGAACTCATGCGCGACCTGCGGACGGAATCCGTGCTGTTCCCGCTGCTGCGGGGCGCGCCCTCGTGAGCCGGGCGCGCCCGCGTTGGTGAGCACTACTTCCCGGCCGATGGTGCCTGGCAGTTCCGCTCGTAGTCGAGGTCCAGGCTGTCATCGGTGAGGACGACGAAGTCTCCCTGCCCCTCGAGCTTCCGGTCGAAGGTACCGAAGTCCTTTGCCGTCTCCATTGAGACCACCAGCACCCGCGTGCCCGGGCGGTAGTTGCCGATCTGCTCCGGGATGCCGCGGTGATTGGCCACGTGGAAGCCGCCGACCGCGTGCAGCACCAGGGCTCCGGGATGCTTCGCCAGGAACGTAGTGATCGCGTTCGCCATGGACGCGTCCCACAGGATCTGCGCCTGCTAGCCGTTCTCCATGAAGGAAGCCATGTGTGCCGGGCGGGTGGCGGCCGGCGGCATCTGGCGCGG
>VEPF01000464.1 GCA_012027055.1 Gemmatimonadota bacterium
GCCACGCTCGGCTCGCGCATCGAGGTGGTCAACCGCTTCGGCTCGTGCTTCTACGGCTCCATCCTGGGCGGCTTCCTGCTCGCCATGGTGCCGTTCGCGCGACCCTGGAGCGCTTTCCTCGGCCTGCTGGGCGGCATGGGCGCCGTGGCCGCCGTCAGCTTCCTGGCACCTGACGTGTCCTTCCTCTGGCACAACGTGGTGGGGGCGCTCACGGTCCTGGCGGTCGGCACCCTTTCGAGTGGCCTGGAGAACGCGCTGCGGCCACCGCGCCGGAACGCGCCCGCCGCACCCTGAACCGCGCCGGGCGAGCGCGCCCCGATTGCCTGCCGGTCCACGGCCCGTCCGGGCCCCCGACGGAGTGCGCGTGATGAGCGCCGACCGAGTCGAAAGCCTGCGCCGCCTGCTCGAGCGCAACCCGCGGGACCCGCGCCCGCGCCTCGGGCTCGCCATGGAATACGAGAAGCTCGGCCGCTGGGAAGACGTGGTCCGGGAGCTGGAGCGCTACCTGGAGAATGCCGACGACCAGGGCAACGCCTGGGGCCGGCTCGGGAGCGCGCTGCGGGCGCTCGGGCGCGACGAGGCGGCCCGCGCCGCCTACCGCCGCGGCATCGAGGCCGCCGGCCGGCACGGCCACTCCGGCATGGTGGAGGAGTTCGAAGAGTTGCTGGAGGACATCGAGAACGGCTAGCGGCTCTGGAGCCGCCGAGGACGCCGAGCATCTTCGAAACCGAGTGCGAGACGGCGGATGCCGTCGCGGAGCAGCACGACGTTGAAGTTGATCAGCAATCCGACCGGACATCCGGAGAGCTTGAGGTACGTCAGCACCTGGGCCAGGTGCACCGGGTCGATCGCGGCGACCGACTTGATCTCGACGATCACCTGCTCTTCCACCAGGAAATCCACCCGGTAGGCCGATGGCAGCACGAGATCGCCGTATGTGACCGGGATCATGTGCTGTCGCTCGAATCCGAGGTCCCGTTGCTTCAACTCCTCGGTGAGACAGAGATCGTAGGTCGATTCCAGCAGCCCCGGCCCCAGCGCCCGGTGTACGGCGAGCGCGGCGCCAATCACCGCTTCCGTGACCTCGTCCGTTTCCACTCCGCGCCCTCGGCGGTTAATGTCCGTTGTTCCGTTTGCCTGCCCGGCGCGATGCTGCCTGCCCGACCGGGGCAGCGGGATAGCGCGATGCGCTGATCTTGCGCATTGCCGAAGAAAAGCCGAAGTATGGAGCGCGCGCCGGCGCCAACCGGGGCCGCGCCCCCGATAGAGGAGATCGCGACAGCATGGCCATACCGACACGGCGGGAGCGGGTGGTGCCTCGCCTGATCGAGGACGAGATGCGGGACTCGTTCCTCGATTACTCCATGAGCGTGATCGTGCAGCGGGCGCTGCCGGACGTGCGCGACGGGCTGAAGCCCGTACACCGGCGGATCCTGCACGCGATGAACGAGGCGGGGCTGGCGGCCGGGCGGCCGTACAAGAAGAGCGCCACGGTGGTGGGCGACGTGCTGGGCAAGTATCACCCGCACGGCGACATGGCGGTCTACGAGGCGCTCGTGCGGATGGTACAGGACTTTTCGCTGCGCTATCCGCTGGTGGATGGCCAGGGGAACTTCGGCTCGATCGATGGCGACAACGCGGCCGCGTACCGGTACACGGAGGCGCGGCTGGCGCCGGTGGCGATGGAGCTGCTGGGGGACATCGAGCGCGCCACCGTCGACTTCGCTCCCAACTTCGATGACCGGCTCACGGAGCCGACGGTTCTGCCCGCGCGTTTCCCCAACCTGCTGGTCAACGGCAGCAGCGGGATCGCGGTGGGCATGGCCACCAACATCCCGCCCCACAACCTGCGCGAGATCGCGGCCGCCGTGCACCATCTGGTCCGCCACCCGGACTGCGCACCGGACGACCTGATGCGGCACGTCCCCGGCCCGGACTTCCCGACCGGGGCCTACATCCTCGGGAAGGAGGGCATCGACGCGGCGTACCGGACCGGCCGGGGCCGGATCGTGATGCGGGCGGCGGTGCAGAAGGAGACGCGGCGGGGCGGGCGCGAGCAGCTGGTGGTGACCGCGCTGCCGTACGGGGTCTCGAAGGCGAAGGTGATCGAGCAGGTCGCGGATGTGGCGCGGAGCCGGTTGCCGGACATCTCGGACCTGCGGGACGAGTCGGACCGGGACGGGATGCGGATCGTCATCGAGCTGAAGCGGGATGCTAAGCCCGAGACCATCCTGGCCACGCTCTACAAGCAGACACACCTGCAGGCGACGTTCGGGACGATCATGCTCGCGCTCGACCACGGCGTGCCGCGCGAGCTGAACCTGAAGGAGCTGCTGGAGCGCTTCCGCGATCATCGCCTGGATGTGATCCGGCGCCGGGCTCGTTTCGACCTGGAGAAGGCGCAGCAGCAGGCGCACATCCTGGAAGGGCTGGTGGTCGCGCTCGAGAACATCGACCTGGTGATCGCGATCATCCGCGAGTCGCGGGACGAGGCGGAGGCGGCGCGGGAGCTGCGTGCGGCGTTCGAGCTTTCGGAAGCGCAGGCGCACGCGATCCTGGAGATGCGGCTGCGGCGGCTGACCGCGCTGGAGACGGAGCAGCTGAAGGCGGAGCTGCGCGAGCTGCGCAAGCTGATCCGCGAGCTGCAGGAGCTGCTGGGCAGCCCGCAGGCCCAGCTCGAGCTGTTGCTCCGGGAGCTGGACGAGGTGGTGAAGAAGCACGGCGACGCGCGCCGTACCACGATCGTGGCGGACGCGAACGAGCACGAGGTCGAGGACCTGGTCGCCGACGAGCAGGTGGTGATCACGCTCAGCCACCAGGCCTACATCCGGCGGGTGCCGATCGGCCTCTACCGCCGGCGGGTCTCGAGCGGCAAGGCGCTCGCGGGCATGGACAAGTACGAGGAGGATTTCCTCGAGCACGTGTTCGTGGCCAGCACCAGTGACACGCTGGTGTTCTGCACCGAGTTCGGGCAGGCGTACGCGCTCGATGTGCGGGACGTGCCGGAAGCGAGCGCGAGCAGCCGCGGGCGCGCCCTCGCCCAGGTGCTCACGCTGGAGAAGGGCGATCGGGTCGCGGCCCTGATCCCGGTCGCGGACTTCGACCCGAACCGCTCGCTGCTCTTCCTCACGGCCAGCGGCACCGTCAAGCGCACTTCGTTGGACCAGTACGCATCGATTCGCTCCGGCGGGATCGCGGCCATCCGGATCCAGGACGACGACTACCTGCTGGACGTCCAGCTCTCGGATGGCACCAACGACGTGGTGCTGGTGACGTCCGGCGGGCGCGCGATCCGGTTCCCGGAAACCGATGTGCCCGTCATGGGCCGGATCGCGCAGGGCGTGCGGGGCATGCAGCTGCGCAACGATGACAGCGTGATCGGCATGGTGGTGGTGCGCCGCGAGGCGACGCTGTGCACCATCACCGCGCACGGCTTCGGCAAGCGCACGCGCGTGGCGGACTACCCGGCGCAACGCCGGGGCGGCATCGGCACCATCACGCTGGACGTGAGCGAGAAGACCGGCCTCATCGTGGGCGCGAAGGAGCTGCTGGATGGGGATGAGCTGATGATCATCACGGCCAGCGGTGCGGCCATGCGGGTGAGCGCCGACGATGTGCCCATGCAGGGCCGGGCTACGCAGGGGAAGCGGCTGGTGGAAGCTTCCGTCCTGAACCCGGTGGTCGAGGTCTCGCGCGCCGCGCGCGACCAGGCGGAGGGTGCGAGCCGCGCTGCCGAGGAAGCGGCGCCGGAGCGCATCGTCGGCACCCGCCAGCAGCTCGAGCTGATCGGGGATTAGTGCGCGCCGGGCAGCTCCGCCAGGAAGGCGTGCAGGGCGGCGTTGAAGCCGGCTTCCGCTTCCAGGTTGGAGACGTGGCCGGCACCGGGGAGCAGCTCCAGGCGCGCGCCCGGAATGTCCGCGGCCAGCTGGCGCAGCACGGCGGGCGGCGTGATCTCGTCCAGCTCCCCGCCGAGCGCCAGGGTCGGGACGCGGATGCCGGCCAGTTGCGGCTGCGCGTCCGGTCGGGACGCCAGCCCCTGCAGCGCTGCGACCAGCGTGGCGGGCGGGGTGCCCCGCATCAACTCCTCCAGACCGCGCGCGAGGGCCGGGTTTCCGGCCACGGTCGCGGGCGCGAGGAGCCGTGCGAGCATGGGCCGGACGACGTCGTCTACGCCGCGTTCCCTGGCGATTGCCACCTGGGCCGCACGCTGCCGGCGATTCTCGTCCGTGTCCGGCTCCGCGCGCGTGTCGCACAGGACCAGCGCCCGCACCCGCGCCGGGTCCAACCGGTGCAGCGCGAGCGCGCAGTAGCCGCCCATGGAGAGCCCGGCGACAACTGCCTGCTCGATGCCGAGCAATTCCAGCAGCGCCCTCACGTCCCGCGCGTGCTGTTCCATGGTGAGCGGGAGGTCTCCCGCCCGGCTCCGGCCGAAGCCGCGCAGGTCGGGTGCGATGGCACGCCACCCGGCGGGCAGCGCGCCCAGCTGCGGCTCCCAGAGGCGGCTGTCGAACGGGAAGCCGTGCAGCAGGACCAGCGGCTGGCCCGCTCCTGCCTCCCGCCAGGCCAGGCGGGTGCCGTTGATCAGCGCCTCGTGCACAGCCGTGCCGCCCTGGCCGGCGCCGCTCAGATCCCGAGCGAAGAACGGATGATCGGGTCCATCCGCTCGGGCGTCCACGGCGGGTTGAAGGTCAGCTCGATCTCGGCGCTCTCGACCTCCTCCATCTGCTCGATGGCGCGCCGGGCATCGTCGATGATCTGACTGGCCGCCGGACAGAACGGGGAGGTGAGCGAGATGGTGGCCTTGACGTGGCTGTCCACTACCTCCACGCCATACACCAGGCCCAGCACCACCAGGTCCAGATTGAGCTCCGGGTCCTTCACCTTCCGGAGCGCCCTGCGGACGTCCTTTTCGGTCACCATGCTGCCTTGCTCCTGACCAGGTTCGTTACGCCCGCCGTGATCATGGCGAGCCGGCCGGCGCCGCGCGAGCGCCGCCGCCGTGATACCCCCGCGGCCGCGCGAAGCGCCGCAAACCCCGCTTCGGCCGCGATTGACACCCGCGCGGCGCCGGGCGCACGTTACTCGCGATCCGAGCCATCACCCGCATTTCCCGGAGGTAACGGTGCCCAGGCCCGCACGGGTGACGATCGAATACTGCGGCCTCTGAAACTACCGGCCCCGGGCCTCCAGTCTGGAGGCCGAGCTGCTGGCCCGCTTCCCCGGCATCAGTGTGGAGCTGATCGAATCGGGGGGCGGGGTATTCGAGGTGACCTGCGACGGCGAGCTCGTGTACTCCAAGCGGGCGACCGGACGCCACGCCCTGCCCGGAGAAGTCGTGAGCCGCATCGCCGGTCGCTGACCGCTGACCGCGACCGTGGCGGCGGGGTACCCCGCCGCTGCGGAGACCATCGCTACTGGGGACAACATGGCAGACAATATCCGGCGCATTGCCCTGAACACCGGCGGCGGAGATGCGCCCGGCCTGAACGCCGTGATCAGGGCCGTGGTCCTGTCCGCCCTCCGGCGGGGTTGGGAGGTTTACGGGATCGGCCGCGGCTACGGCGGGCTGCTGGGTGAGGACGAGGTGGTCCGCATGGACCAGAATTCCGTGCGCGGGATCACCCACCGGGGCGGCACGATCCTGGGCACTACCAACCGCGGCAATCCGTTCGAGTGGCCTCGGCACCACCCGGATGGGCGCATCGAGGTGGTGGATCGCTCGGACCAGATCCTGGACGCCTTCCGCACCAGGCGGCTGGACGCGCTGGTGGCGATCGGCGGCGACGGCTCGCTGCGCATCGCCCAGCGCCTTGCCGAGAAGGGCATGCCGATCGTGGGCGTGCCCAAGACCATCGACAACGATCTCGAGGCCACGGTCACGTTCGGCTTCCATACCGCGGTCGAGACGGCCACGGAAGCGCTCGACAAGCTGCACTCCACTGCGGAAAGCCACGAGCGGGTGTTCGTGGTCGAAGTCATGGGCCGCACCACCGGGTGGATCGCCCTGTGGTCCGGGATCGCGGCCACGGCCGACGTAATCCTCATCCCCGAGATCCCGTACGAGGTGGAGCGGGTGTGCGAAAAGGTGGAGCAGCGTTACTCCGCCGGGCGGCGGTTCGCCATCGTGGTCGCGGCCGAGGGCGCCGCGCCGCGCGGCGGCAGCGTCTCCTACATCGCGCCCGCGGCCGCGGGCACGGCCGCGCGCCTGGGCGGCGTCGGCGAGCGCCTGGCGGAGGAGATCGGGCAGCGCACCGGTTACGAGACCCGCTCCCTGGTCCTGGGACACCTGCAGCGGGGCGGCACGCCGGTGGCCTACGACCGCTACCTCGGATTGCGTTCCGGGGCCGCCGCCGTGCAACTCATCGCCGAACGGAAGTTCGGAACCATGGTGGCGCTGAGCGAAGACCGGATCACCGCGGTGCCGATCAGGGAGGCCATCGAGCGCATCAAGAACGTGGATCCGAACTGCGACGCCATCCTGGCCGCGCGGGCCACGGGCATCTCCTTCGGCGACTGAGCGGTCACTGCAGGTAGCCTGTTAGGGCGGGAAAACCGCCGCTGCACGGCGCGCCGCCGGGCCACGGCCCGGCGGCGCGCGTTCGTTCAGGAGCGGTTCCGGCCCTGCCTGGCGTCCGCCCCGGGGCGCGCGAGCTGCACGGTCCTGAGCGCGCCGGATCGCGCGCGGTCGCCCGCCAGGACCTTCTCCGCATACCCGTTGTCGGGGTCGTGCCCGTGCTTCAGCAGCCGGTCCACGGTCCCCGGGCCGCGGTTGTAAGCGGTCAGGGCCAGCCGCTGGTTGCCATCGTACTGGTCCAGCAGGTGGCGCAGGTACCGGAATCCGACGCGCAGGTTCACTTCCGGCCGCAGCAGGTCCTGGCCGCCCGTGCCGGGCGCCAGCCAGCTGGCAGTCGAGGGCAGCACCTGCGTGAGCCCCACGGCTCCCCCGGGCGATACCGCCCGCGCCCGGAAGCGCGATTCGGCCCGCACCAGGCTGAACGCCAGACGCGGCTCGATGGCCTCCGAGACCGCCGCATCGTGGATGTCCGCGGCCAGCGGCTCCGCCACGTCGAACTCGTCGGCCAGGCGCACGATCGTCTGCCGCCGCGCGCTTTCCAGCTGCCGGGCCGCCCAGGCGCGCGTCACCGGCTCCGCCTGAGCGCCGCCGGCACCCCGGTCCGCGGGCGTGTCCGGCCCGGCCGGCGGGGTTCCCGAGAGCCACAGGCTCGCCGGTCCCAGCAACAGCATTCCCAACGCCACCTGCCGCACCGACGACTGCCTGGCAGCCGCGCGCAACGCCCGGAACTGGGGGATCAGCCTCATTCGGTCGACCTCCGGTCAAGGGGTTGTGGTTTTCTGCCCTGCCCGGCTCTTCCCGGGGCACCGCCCCCGGCGGGGCCGGCCCGCCGTTCGGAAGCTAGCGGCAAGAACGCGACTGTGGCACCCTTGACGAAGT
>VEPF01000343.1:0-4289 GCA_012027055.1 Gemmatimonadota bacterium
GCCATGAGCCGAATCGTTCGCGTCGCGCATTCGCCGGACTCCGCCGCCGCTTTCATGTTCTACGCCCTGGCGGAGCACCTGATCGATACGGGTGACCTCCGCTTCGTCCACGAGCTGCAGGACATCGAGTCCCTGAACCGCCGGGCCATGGCGGGCGAGCTCGAGGTCAGTGCCATCTCGATCCATGCCTACGCCTACGTCTGCGAGCGGTACGCGCTGCTGCCGCACGGCGCGTCCATGGGCGAGGGCTATGGGCCGCGGCTGGTCGCGCGCTCGCCGCTGCAGCCCGAGGAGCTGGCCGGCCTGAAGGTCGCCGTCCCGGGCAAGCTCACCTCGGCCTATCTCGCCCTCAGGCTCTTTCAGCCCAACATCCGGCCGGTGGTCGTGGACTTCGACCGGATCGGTGCATACGTGGCGGAAGGGGAAGCAGACGTCGGCCTGCTGATCCACGAGGGCCAGCTCACTTACGGCGAGGAAGGGCTCCACCTGGTGGCCGACCTCGGCGAGTGGTGGGCGAACGAGACCGGCGGACTGCCGCTGCCGCTGGGTGGCAACGCCATCCGCCGCGATCTCGGACCCGACCTGATCCGCCGCATCTCGAGCTGCCTGCGGCAGTCGATCGCATACGCGCTCGATCACCGCGGCCCCGCGCTCGCCCACGCCCGCTCCTACGGCCGGGGCCTGAGCGAGCACCAGACCGATGAGTTCGTCGGGATGTACGTGAACCGCCGCACCCTGGACTATGGGATCGACGGCCGCGAGTCCGTGCAACTCCTCCTGGACCGCGGCTACGAGGCTGGCCTGATCCCGCGGCGGGTCAAGGTCGAGTTCACGGAGTAAACCGCCGGGCGGAGTTGCGCGCTCGCCCGCCCGGCAGCGCGCGGCGGCGTCAGCGCGGCGACGTCCGCCGCCGCCGATACCGCCGCTCCCGCCACACCACGCGATCGCCGCGGATCGCGCTGCGCACGAACAGCAGGGCCACCGCCAGCGCGCCCAGTGGGTAGACCAGTCCGTGCTGCGGCGGCGCGCGCAGGGCGGCGTTCACCAGCACCCAGCACGCGGCCCCGGCCCCGGCCGCCGCCAGCGCCCAGCTCTGCACGCCCGGCAGCAGCGGCTCGAAGATGGAGGCTACCAGCAACACCGGCGGGACCACCCAGGCGGCCAGCGTGACCAGCGCGATCAGCCAGGGCGCGAGCGGCGCGAGCCAGGCGGGCACGGCCCGGCGGGAGCCCTGTGCCAGGTTCTTGGTCCAGCCTTCGATGATCCCCCGGAGCGAGCGGTACATGCGCGTCTCCATGAGGTCATCCGCGTGCGCCAGCAGCAGCCGTCCGCCGTCCTCCACCACCGCCTGGGCCAGCGCCATGTCCTCGACCACTTCTTCGTGCACCGCTTCGTGCCCGCCAATCCGCTCGTAGGAGTCGCGCCGGAAGAGCATGAACTGGCCGTTGGCGATGGCGCCGCGCGGCCGGCGGGTCTGGCTGATGCGCTCCACGTCGTGATAGCGGATGGAGATGGCCGTGAACAGCTGCGGCAGGATCACTCGCTCCCAGAACGTGAGCATCCGCTGCCGCGGCAGCACGCTCACCAGGTCGGTCCCGGAGGCCTGCAGCGCGCCCACGGCATGGCCGAGCAGCTGCTCGCGGTGGCGCGTGTCCGCGTCCGCGAAGAGCAGCAACTCCCCGCGCGCGGCCCGGTAGCCCTGCCAGCAGGCCCACGCCTTGCCGATCCACCCGGGCGGCGGCGGCGCGCCGTCGATGAGTCGCAGCCGGCCATTGCAGCGCGCCGCGATCAGGCGCACGATCTCGCCGGTCCCGTCCCGGCTCTGATCGTCCGCCACGATCACCTCGAAGCGCGGGTAGGCGCTCGCGAGCAGCGTGGCCAGGCAGGCGTGGATGTTGTGGGCTTCGTTGCGCGCCGGGACGATCACGCTCACCAGCGGTGCGGCCTCGGGGGCAGGGGGCGGGAAACGCCGTACCCGGGAGCGCCTGAGCAGCAGCAGCGGGATCAGGGCAGCCGCGATGAACCACGGCGCCGCCGCCCGCAGCGCCAGCGTGTCACTCATGGGCGGGGTGGTGCCGCCCGTCGGATTGCAGGTCTCGAGCCATGCCCCATCCTCCGGCGCCCGCGACCGGTCGCGCCGCGCCCGGTCCGGCCGCCCGGCAAGCCGCCCCACGTCCGCGAATCCTAGCTTCCCTCGTGCTCAA
This sequence comes from Gemmatimonadota bacterium, assembly GCA_012027055.1. GTDB lineage: Bacteria > Gemmatimonadota > Gemmatimonadetes > Longimicrobiales > RSA9 > VEPF01. Next base: position 2,205 of record VEPF01000343.1, read on the forward strand.
CCGCGACTGGCGCGCCGAATTCCCGATCCTGGCGCGCAAGACCTACCTGAACTCATGCTCGCTCGGCGCGCTGTCCCGCACCGCGCTGGCGCGCGTGGCCGCGTTCCACGATGAGTGGCACGAGTACGGCGCCTCCGCCTGGTACGAGCTGTGGATGGGCCGGCTCGCCGAGCTGCGCGAGCGCGTCGCGCGGCTGCTTCATGCCCGGACCGACGAGGTGGCGCTCACCGCCAGCGTCTCCGCCGGCCTCGCCAGCTTCGCCTCCGCCCTCGACTACCACCGGCGCCCGCGCGTGGTCGTGGCCGACCTCGACTTCCCGACCCTGGCCTACGCCTGGATCAACCGCCCCGATGTCGAGCTGGTGCGCGTCCCCAGCGATGACGGCTTTACCATCGATCCGGCCCGCTTCGCCGCGGCCGTGGACGAGCGCACCGCGCTCATCGCCACCAGCCACGTCTGCTTCACCACCGGCGCCATCCAGCCGCTCCGGGCCCTCGCCGAGATCGCCCACCGGAACGGGGCGCTGCTGCTCGTGGACGCCTACCAGAGCGCCGGACAGGTGCCCATCGACGTCCGCGCCGATGACATCGATGTGCTGCTCACCGGCCCGCTCAAGTGGCTGCTGGGCGGCCCCGGCCTGGCCTACATCCGCGTCCGCTCCGACCTGATCCCCCGGCTCTCGCCCACGGTCACCGGCTGGTTCGCGGCCCGCGGCCAGTTCGAGTTCGACATCACCAGCTTCGAGCCCAACGCGGACGCCCGCCGGTTCGCGCTGGGCACCCCTGCGCTGCCCACCGTCCACAGCGCCCTGGGCGGTCAGGAGCTCATCGACGAGCTGGGCGTCCCGGCCATCCGCGCCCGCAACCGCGCCCTCACCGCGCAGCTGCTGGACGCGCTCGCGGCCGCCGGCATGCGTGTCCGGGGCCCGGCCCGAGACGACGAGCGCCGCTCCGCGATCGTCATGATCGAGCACCCGGATCCGGCCCACGCCGTCGCCGCCCTGGCGCGCCAGGACGTGATCGTGGACTCCCGGCCGGGGTACGTCCGCGTCTCGCCGCACTTCTACAACGACGCCCGCGACATCGAGTGCTTCATGAACGCCCTGCGCGCCGCCGGCACATGAGCCTGCGCGACTCCCAGCAGGCGGTGGACCGGTACGTCGGCCAGTTCGCCGAGGGATACTGGCCGCCCCTGAGCAACCTCGCCAGGCTCATCGAGGAGGTTGGTGAACTGGCCCGCGAGCTCAACCACCGCTACGGCCACAAGCCCAAGAGGCCGGACGAGCCCGAGCAGGACCTCGCCCTCGAGCTCGCGGACATCCTGTTCGTCCTGCTCGCCATCGCCAACGAGCAGGGCGTGGACCTGCAGGACGCCCTCGACCGCGTGCTCGCCAAGTACGAAACCCGCGACCGCGACCGCTGGACCCGGATCGCGCCGGAGTAGCTGCTGCGGGCATCCGGCCCGGAACGACCTCGCGCCGTAGTCGCGGGCGCGCCGGCACTGCGCCTCGACCGCCAGCGAGCTCGCACCCTGATCGGCCCGCTGGCTCCGGCCTCAGGGCCGCAGCACGATCTTGCCGAACTGTGCTCCCGCCTCCAGCCGCTCGTGCGCGGCCCGGGCTTCGGCGAGCGGCAGCACCGTGTCCACCACCGGCTGCAGCTCGCCCCCGAACACCAGCCCCATGACCGCCTCGAACTCGGCCTGCGTGGCCATGGTGGTGCCCATGATCGCCACCTGCTTCCAGAACAGCGCCCGCAGGTCCAGCTGCGCCTGCGGTCCGGTGGTGGCACCGTACACCACCACCCGGCCCAGCCGCGCCACCGCCCGGAGCACGCCCGCCCAGGTCGCGCTGCCGACCGAGTCCAGCACCACATCGACACCGCGCTTCCCGGTGTCGCGCCACAGCTCCTGCGCGAAATCGACCTGGCTCCGGTCGTATACGACGTCCGCGCCGAGCACCCGCACACGCGCCACGTTCTCCGTCGTGGTCACCGCGTACACCCGGGCGCCGAGGTGCCGCGCGATCTGCACCGCCGCGCCCGCCACTCCGCCGGCTGCCCCCGTCACCAGCACGCTCTCTCCCGC
>VEPF01000343.1:4299-7452 GCA_012027055.1 Gemmatimonadota bacterium
ACCAGGCCGCGCCACGCGGTCAGTTACGTCAGCGGCGCCGCGGCCGCCTGCACCTCCGGGTAGCCGGCCGGGACCGGCAGCAGGTTCGCCGCCGGCACGATCGCGAATTCGGCCAGGCCGCCCTGCGTGTGCTCCCCCAGGATGCGGTAGCATGTGCACAGGGGTTGTTCTCCCCGTCGGCACCACTCGCACTCGCCGCACCAGAGCGATGGGTTCACCACCACGGGACCGGCAGGCACCGCCGCACTGACGCCCGGCCCCACCGCGTCCACCTCGCCCAGCACGTCCGACCCGCCGATGTGCGGCATGGTGGTCTCGATCGGCAGCCCCCGGCGCACCCACAGGGCGAGGTGATTCAGCGCGATTCAGCGCCGTCGCGCGCACCCGCAGCCGGACCTCGCCGACCCCGGGCTCGGGCGTCGGAACATCCTCCACGGCAACGACTTCCGGACCACCGAACGTGTGGAACTGGGCCGCGCGCATGACCTGGACCTGGTGCCGGGGATTCCTGACTGGCATGGCCGGAAACGCCAGGGCCGTAAAGTGACGCGGGCTCCTCCGGGGACGCAATGCGCACCCGCGCGGGACGCGGCTTGCCCGGCACTGCGCGCGCCTCCAGCTTGCTCCTACCATGGCCTCACCGCGCGATAATGCCGACGCCGATCCCGCACCGCCGGATCTGACGCTGGGCGGCTACCTCGACCGGCACCAGCGGGCGCCGGCCTTTCGGGGCGTTGATGACCGGCCCTACACGGTGGACGTGGACACCGAACCGGCGCCCGACGGGGGCGGTCATGTGGCCTTCCTGGTCTTCATCCGCTGGGCGGACACCGGTGCCGGCATCATGGATCACACGGAGTCGCGCGACGTGGCGCGGGGCGCTACCGCCGCGGCGGCGAAGGCGGCGGCGCTGGGGCTGTCGCTGTACCAGGTGAAGACCGAGCTGGACCAGGCCATCGAACGGCGCCGGCAGGCGCTGGAGGAATAGGTGCTGAGAGAGATCCTGATCGCGGCCAGCAAGAGCGACACGCTGCGCCGCATCTCCATGAATGCTCCGGGCTCGAAGACGGTGTCGCGGCGTTTCGTTGCGGGTGAAAAGCTGGAAGAAGGCGTGGCCGCGGTGCGCCGCTACGTGGATGGCGGCTATTTCGCCACCATGGATTTCCTGGGCGAGTCGGTGACCAGCCGGGATGAAGCGCGGGCCGCGGCGGACATGTACCTCCGCATGCTCGACCAGCTCGCCACGCAGACGGCCTCGAACGGTGAGTCGCTGAAGACGCGCGCCAACGTCTCGCTCAAGCTCACCCAGATGGGGCAGGACATCACCGCCCCGCCGGGTGCCGCCCCGCCCGCGGGGCCGGCCTGGCCGAAGCCGGCCCAGGGTATGACTCCGGAGGAGGGCCGCTACGATGATGCCTTCCTGCGCGAGAACGTGGGCCGGATCCTCGATCGCGCCCGGGAGCACGGCATCTTCGTGCGCTTCGACATGGAGTCGCGCTTCCACACGCAGCGCACGCTCGATTTCGTCCGCCGGGTCTGGGAAGAGGGCTACCACGACATCGGCATCGTGCTGCAGTCCTACCTGCACCGCACCGAGCACGATGCGCGCGTGGCCAACTCGCTGGGCATGCGCGTGCGTCTCTGCAAAGGCGCGTACCAGGAGCCGCCCGAAGTCGCGATCCAGGAGAAGGCCGGGGTGGATGCCAATTACGTCGCGGTCACGAAGCTGCTTCTGGCCGAAGGCAACTACCCGGGGATCGCCACGCACGACCCGAACATGATCAGGCCGGCGCTGGACTTCGCGAAGGCGCAGGGCATCGACCGCTCGCGCTTCGAGTTCCAGATGCTCTACGGCGTGCGCCGCGACCTGCAGCAGCAGCTGCTCGGCGAGGGCTATGGCGTGCGCGTCTACACCCCCTTCGGCGACGCCTGGTACCCCTACTTCATGCGCCGCCTCGCGGAGCGGCCGGCCAACGTGAAGTTCATCGTGAACGCGGTCGTGCAGGAATCGCCGCTGGGCGCGGTCTTCCGCCGCGACGGCCGCTAGCGCTGGCGCCCGGCGAAGGCCTGGAGCAGGCAGCAGCCACGTGACCCGGCAACCGTCCGGAGGCGGGGATTTCCTCCGGGTGACCGAGATCTTCCACTCGATCCAGGGGGAAGGCACCTGGGCCGGGCTGCCCTGCACGTTCGTGCGCCTGACCGGCTGCCCGCTGCGCTGCACCTGGTGCGACACCGCGTATGCCTTCTTCGGCGGCGCTCGCCGCACCCTCGACGCGATCCTCGCGCAGGTCGAGAGCTTCGGCACTCCGCTCGTGGAGATCACCGGCGGCGAGCCGCTCATCCACCCGAACGCGTTCGTGCTGGCGCAACGCCTGCTCGACCGGGGCTATACCGTGCTGGTCGAGACTTCGGGGGCCGTGGACGTCGCGCCGCTCGACCCGCGCGCCCACAAGATCATGGACCTGAAGGCGCCGGGGTCCGGCGAGGCGGTGCGCAACCTGTGGTCCAACCTGGAGCACCTCACGGCGCGGGATGAGCTCAAGATCGTGTTGCGGGACCGCGCCGACTACGAGTGGGCCCGCGACACCGGCCGGCTGCGCGGACTCGACGAACGGGCGCGCCGGGGCGAGTTGCACGCCATCCTCTTCTCGCCCGTCTGGGGCGAACTCGACCTCCGGCAGCTGGCCGCCTGGATCCTGGAGGACCACCTCCCCGTCCGCCTGCAGGTGCAGCTGCACAAGCTGATCTGGGGGGAGGGCGTGACAGGCGTCTGAGGACTGACGGCGCAAGAGCCAAGTGCCAAGGGCCAAGAAGGTCACCCCCCGCTTGGCGCTTGGCCCTTGGCCCTTGGCTCTTTTACCCAGCTTCTTCTATCGCGCGCACCAGCCTGGCCCAGACTGGACCGGCGTGGCGGGTGTCGGCGTTCGCGACGGCCTCCAGGAAGCAGGCCCGGGCGGCGGGGTTCCGCGCCAGGTAGGACCACGCCGCTTCCCCGGCCTTGGCGGTATTGCAGGCCTGGCAGCACGTTACCAGGTTGCCCTCCGAGTGGTCGCCGCCGCGCATGCGCGGCTCCACGTGGTCCAGCGTGAGCTCCGGCCCGGGCTGCTGGCTGCCGCAGTAGCAGCAGCGGAAATGGTCGCGGCGGAAAATGCG
>VEPF01000463.1:0-7135 GCA_012027055.1 Gemmatimonadota bacterium
GGCCTGGAGCGGCAGGCCGGCCGCGAGGCACAGCAGGACCAGCGGAGCGACGCGCAGCGTCTTCATCAGCTCTGGGGTTCAGGTTCGGACCAACAAACGTACCCCGGGCAACCGGGCAAATGAAGGCGGGGCTTCGCGAGATTCCGCGCCCGTTGGCCCGGTCCGGAGGGTGTCCCAGCACACCATGTCCGTGTCCCGGCAACGCCGTTATCCTGCCGCCATGGACCCCGAGATCGCCGCCCGCAGCGCGCGGAAGAGAAACAGGAAGGCCGGAACGTTCGAGGCCATGGAGCAGGCCGCGTCAAGGCGCCACGCAGAACTGCTGGGGGCTCTGGCGGGCGGGCGCTGACCCGGACGCGCGCCGGCGGCGCGGGCTTCAGTCCTGGACGGCGCGGGCCGAGACGATGTACCAGCCGCGCGGGCCGCGGGCGACCGTGTAGACCATGCGGCGCGCCTGGCCCTGCTGCGATTGCGGCACGATCTCGGCGCTGAGCAGGATCTCCAGCGCGTCGCCGGTCCCGCTGACCCGCACCGCGCCGGGTGCCGGCACGATCTTGATGATGTCGGTGCTGCCGATCCGCATCAGGTCCCGGATGCCGGCCGCGCTGATCGAGGGATAGAGCTCCCGCACGCGCGCCTCGTTCCGGGAGTTGATGGCGGCCGCGTAGGCGGTGAGCAGCTGCGCGATCTCGGCCTCGGCGGTGGCCGGCTCGGCGGCGGCGGCGTCCGCCTGGTTGAAGATCCAGCGCCAGGGCAGCCAGGAGCCGTCCGCCTGGCGCTTTTCGACCGCCAGCCAGCGGCCGGCCCGGACCTGCTCCTCGCCGCCCGCCCGCGGCTTCTCACGCACCCGCCACGTGCCGGTGGCCACCGCGAGGTCGCCGTGGAGGCTGACCTCGTCGGTGGTGGCGGTCTGGGTGGCGGTGAAGTTCCGGAAGTACTCGGCCGCGGCCCGGCGGAAGGCCTCGCGCCCCTGCGTCGCGGTGCCATCCGGCGGGATCACGGTCGCGTCCTCGGCGAGCAGGCGCGCCAGGGCGGCGTCGTTGCCCGCGTTCCACGCGGCCAGGAACGTGTCCACCAGATTCCGGATCTGCGCGGCATCGGCCGCGGCCGGGTCCGGGGCGCCGGCGGCGGGCGCACGCGCGGCGGGGGCGCACGCGGCGAGCGCGAGGGCCGGAACGACCAGCAGCGGGCGGCAGGCGCGTCGCACGGAGCCCCCGGGCTAACGGACCAGCTTGTAGCCGATGTCCGCGCCCATGCCGAGGCCGTACCCGAGCGAGATGATCTGCAGGGCCATGGGCTCGAGGTAGCGGGCGTTCCGGAGCGGGCCGGCGTCGATCGCGTCGAAGCCGATGGAAGCGGCCAGGTCGAGCACGGTCTGCCTGGCGTCCGCGTCATCCCCGGCGACCAGCGAGGCGAGCGGCTGGCCCTTGATGCGGCCGGTGTCCATGTGCGCCGCGAACATGGTGTTGAACGCCTTCACCACGCGCGCGTTCGGCACCTTCCGCTGCAGCTCCTCCGCGCCGCTGGTGGTGAAGCCGAGCGCCAGTTGGAAGCCGGGCGCGATCGGGTTGGTGGTGTCCACCAGCACCTTGCCATCCGCGGCGCCGATCTCGCGCAGCACGTCATCGAGCGCGCCGTACGGCACGGCCAGGATGATGACCGGGGCGGCCTGCGCCAGGCGGCGCACCTGCTCCGGGTCGTTGCCCACCGCGCGCACGTCGTGGCCCACGTGCTTGAGGCCGCGCAGCAGCGCGCTGCCGACGTTCCCGTCTCCGATGATCGCGATCTTCATGGCGTGCCCTCCTGGTTCGGTCCGCCCATCCGCTGCTGCAATTTGCGTGACCGGCGGCCGGCCGGTCCAGCCTGCCGGTGCGACGGGCGCCGGGAACCGGGCGGGGTAGCAGATGGCGGGCTCACCTCGCGGAGACGACGTCATGCACCCGGCAGTCCGCGCCGCACTCACGATCGGCACCACGGCCGCGCTCGCGGCCGGGGCCGCGCCGGCGCGCGCGCAAGCCGCGGCGGAGCCGCGCGGGCAGGTCCCGTGGTCGCACATGCACACGCTGCTGCAGAAGACGCTCTTCAGGGTGGACGTACTCGAGCTCGACATCTGCTTCGACACGGCCACCGCGGGCGGCTTCGCGACGCTCGCGGCGCGCGGGCCGCTCGCGGGCGCCGCGGCGGACGCAGCGGTGCGGGCCGCCCTGGACGGCGCCCATGCGTTCGCGCGCATCGAGTTCGTGCGTGACGTCTCGCTCGACCAGTTCCTCGGCGGGGGGCGCGACGAGCTGGCGAACGCGGGCGCGAAGGGGCTGCTGCCGGACTCCGTGTATCGGGTGATCCGGGCCGGGCTGCCGGACTGGTACGGGTTCGCGGAGCGGCGCGGCATCCGCAAGGGCGACCGGCTGTTCTACGACATGCGGCCGGAGGAAGTGCGCACCCTGTTCGTCGGCCGCGAGGGCGGAAAGCTGCGCGATCACGTCTCGACGGGACGGGCGCGCCGCAACTCCCCGCTGGCCTCCTGGCTCGCGCCCGGCTCCGACTTCCGCAAATCCCTGCTGCAATCGCTCTCCGGCGCCGGCCGCGGGGCCGCGGCAGCCGGCCGCTGCGAGGCGCGCGGGCTCTGAAGCCCGCGTTCGCGGCCGGCCGCGCCGACCTTGAGTCGGCGGGGGGACGAGATCATGTTGGCACCCGGCACGCTTCCCAGCGATCCGGAGCCAGCCCATGCCGGAGCCCCCGCGCGACCCACCAGCCGGTCGCGGCATCCTGTCCGCGTTGATCGAAGAGCTGCGCCGCAGGCGCGTCTTCCGGGTGGCCGGGATCTACCTGGTGACCGGCTCGGGGTTCATCCAGGGTGCGGGCGCCCTGCTCGGCCCCTTCAACCTTTCGCCAGCGGTCATGAAGGGTCTCAGCTGGCTGGTGGTGGCCGGGTTCCCCGTGGCCGTGCTCGCATCCTGGGCGTACGACCTCCAGCTGCACCGCGAATCGCAGCCGGAAGGCGCGGCCGCGCCGCGGTGGGCGGGCGCGCGGGGCCGCCTGCTGTTCGCGGCCGGGATCGTGGTGGGCATGGTGCTGCTGGCGGTGGTGGTGACGCATTGGGGCCCCGGCCGCGATCCGCGCACGGCGCGGAGGCCGGTGCTCGGGATCTACGCGGTCGAGTCCTCCGCGCCCGCGGGACGGCCCTTCGCTGAGATGCTGCGGCGGAACCTCAACGACGCGCTGATGCAGTCGCGAGGCATTGAGGTCAAGGAAGCGGACTTCGTGGCCGGGTGGTACCAGCAGAACCGCAGGCCGGACAGCGTTGCCGCCGATCTGGGCCTCGACTACCTGGTCGGCGCCAGCTTCAGCGAGCGCGACGCCGACACGCAGCTCACGGTGCGCGTGCTGGACGCGCGCGGGGTGCCGGTAGCGGCGCCGGGCAGGTTCAACGCCGGCCCCCGCTCGGAAGAGAGCGCGGAGGACCTGGGCGGCCGCGCCGCGCAGTACGTGCTGCGCGTGATCGCGGCCCGACTGGAGGAGGAGGCGTGGCGGTTCGGCACCCGCAGCGACTCGGCGTTCGTTCACCTTAACAGCGCCCACGAGCTCATCGCCCGCGGCACGACGCTGCTGGAGGCGGGTGATGTGGCGGGCGTCCGGCGGCAGTATGAGGGTGCGAGCGCGCTGCTGGCGCGGAGCATGGCCGAGGACCCGCGCTGGGACCAGCCACTGGCGCTGGGTTCGTCCATGGCCGCGCACTGGGCGGCGGCCGCGTTCCTGGATAAGGACAGCGTCGCGGTCGACACGATCCTGGCCCAGGGGCTGGCGACCGTCGAGCGCCTGCTCCGCCGGCGGCCCAACCCCCCGGAGGGACTCGTCGCGCGGGGGATGCTCCGCTACTACCAGGTGATGCTCGAGCAGCAGACGGATTCGGCGGCCCGGGCACAGTTGCTGGAGCAGGCCCAGCAGGATTTCGAGCGCGCGCTCGAGCTCGATCCCAGGCTGCCGGGGGCCGCGATGCAGCTGACCGACCTGCTCTTCAACCGGGGGGAGTTCGCGCGGGCGAGGGAGCGGGCGGACTGGGCGCTGAGCGTGGACGCGTTCGGGGAACGGGCCAGCGATCTCAGCTACTACCTGGCCATCACCACGTTCGAGACCGGCGAGGACACGGTGGCACTGCGCATCTGCCGGAATGCCCTGCGGCGCTTCGGGAACCAGCAGGTGCTGCACGGCTGCGTGCTGGAGGTGGCGGCATTCGGCACCGCCCCACCGGACGTGGCGGACGCATGGCGGCACCTGGCGCGCATCCAGGCCGCCAGGGACTCGAGTGCCAACGCATTCTACGAATCGGCCATGGCGGCGGTGCTGGCGCGGGCCCGCCTCCGCGACAGTGCAGAGCACGTGCTGACGCGCGCGCGCCGCGCCTACCCGGAAGAATTCCGCCGGAACGACAACCTGCTCTGGGTCGAAGCGGCGGTGCGCTTCCGCCTCCAGCAGCGGGACTCGGCCGCCGATCTGCTGCGGGCGTTCGCAGAACGGCGGCCACCCAACCTGTCCCTGATCCTCAGCCGGAGGGTCCTGCGCGGTTTCCTGGACCGCTCCTGAGCGACCGTTCTGGTCGCTGGCTCACTCCGGCCGGTGCCAGATGCAGGCCGGATCGTGCCAGGAGAACTCGGCCTCCGCGCTGGCGTCGCCCGGCCACGGCTCGTGCTCCAGCACGCCCGGCGTGACCGCGCTCAGCTCGGGCGCCGGGATGATGTGCTCGTTGCGCTCCGGCGGCCGGTAGGTCAGGTCCGGCTGCACGAAGTTCCGATACACGATCAGGTCCGCCCACAGCGGGTCGATGACGGTGCGCCCGCCGCCGTCCCGGTTGCCCCAGAAGAACTCCACACCCGTCAGCACGAACCCCGGGTCCACCACCGGGCAGTGCCACAGGCAGGCGGGATCGTGCCAGCAGGCCTTGGCGACCCGGACGGGCGGCCACGACCAGATCGCCCGGGGTGGCACGCGCAAGGGAACGCCGCCGAGCGACAGCTTGTCGTGCAGCGGGACCACGTCCGGAGAAACGCCGGGCGGCGGGGTGCGCGATTCCCAGTGCACGATGAGCGTCAGGATCGCTTCCGGATCGAGCGGCAGCTGGTACGCCTCCGAATCATCCCGCTGGTACCTCAGGTTGATCCGGTGAACCTGGAGAGGGAACGCCATGGGAGCCTCGCCTGGTGTGAGGAGGAACGGACTGCGAGGTCGAGCCACGCGGAGCGGTGGCCCGCGGCAGAAGAACGATGCGCGGGCCGGTGGCGGAGAGCAATGACGTCGTAGCGCGTCCGGGGAGGCCTCAGCCCGCCGCGCGCCAGGCCGCCAGTACCTCGGCCTCCCGCGCAGCGGTGAGCCCGGCGCGGAGGCGCGCCTGGCGCTCGGGCGGACGGGAGCGGTGGTAGGCGAGCGTCGCCTGCGCGGTATCGGCCAGGGTGCGGAAGGTCAGCCCGGCGGCGATCTCGCGGGTCAGGTCGAAGCGGGCGAAGCCCTCGTTGCCGGGCGTGGGCGGCTGCCAGACGGGCATCTCCGCGTACGGGCGGACGCGGTGCTGCGCCAGGAACTCGGCGGGCACCCAGGTCCAGGAGAGCGGGGCGTCGGTCACGGCGGCTATGCCATAGACCATTTCCGCCATGGACCGGCCGTTCTTCGGGCCCACGGCCATGAAGCGGCCGAACGCGTGCTGCTCGCAGAGGCGCACGCACCACTCGGCCAGGTCGCGCGCGTCGATCACCTGGACGCGATCGCTGCCATCCCCAGGAACGAGGATTTCACCGCCGCGCGCGATGCGCACCGGCCAGTATGTGAAGCGGTCCGTCTCATCTCCCGGGCCGATGATGAGACCGGGGCGCACGATGGTGGCGCGCTCCGGGAAGGCGCGCTGCGCTTCGCCTTCCGCAAGCGCCTTGGCCAGGCCGTACGGGTACGGCTGGCCCTCCTTCCAGCCCTCGGTGGTCTCAGGCGTATAGAGCGGCGCGTCCACGGTGGCGGGCACCATGCTGATGTCGCGGTACACCGAGCGAGTCGAGATGAACAGGTATTGTCCCACGGCGTCCTTCAGCGCCGCCGCCGCTTCGCGCACCCATTGCGGCGCGGTGGCCGACGAAGCGCTGTTGTCGATCACCGCGTCCCAGGTGCGGCCTTTGAGCGACGCGTAGTCGTTCACCGCCCGGTCGCCCGTCACCTCCTCCACGCCCTCGACGGCCGCGTGCGCGGTGCGGCCGCGGTTGAAGGTGGTGACCTGGTGGCCGCGCTCCACCGCGTAGCGGACCTGGTAGGGCCCGATGAAGCCGGTGCCGCCCAGAATGAGCAGGCGGAGCTGGCGGGGCGCGGGAGCCGCGGGCGTCGGTGGTGCACCCTGCGCGTTCACGTCGAGCATGCCGAGGGCAACGGCGCTGGCGGCAGCCGCAGCGGTGCCGATGAAAGTCCTGCGATCGGTGGTCACGGTTGTGCTCCCGGTCGGGTCGAGACGATGTGCCAGCCCTGCGCGCCGCGGGCGACGGTGTAGATCATGGGGCGCGCCACGCCCGTGCCTCCTCGCGACATGGCCTCGGCACGGACCTGAATCTCCTGCGTGTTTTCGATCTTCCCGGGCACCAGCGTTCCGGCGAGCGGCGTGATCCGGACGCTATCACCGCTCGGGAGCCGCCCCATGTCGGCGATGCCGGCAGTGGAGATCGATGGGTATAGCTCCCGCAGGCGTGCCTCGTCCCGGGAATTGATGGCCGCGGCGTAGGCGGCCAGCAGCTCGCCGATCTCCGCTTCCATCGCGTTGGCCGGCTCGGGCGCCCCCGCCACGCCGGAGTCGCCGGGCGGCAATGTCCCGCCCGCGTCCGCTCCGGTCTTTTCCGGTGGCGGGGGAGCGGTGTCGCGACATGCCGGGAGCAGGATGGCTGCAGTGAGCGCCGGCCAGAGAATGGAGTGCCGCACGGGAGCCTCCTTTGGTGCCTGCGCAAGATGGGAACGACCGCACACTCACCCGACAGCTTGCGGCGGCTGTGGTGACCGGTCCCGGTGGATCCAGAGTAGCAAAGTTGCGGGCAAGATAGGCCAGTGGCTGGCCGCAGCGGAAGAACAGCGCAGGGTTCGGTCGCGTTTCCCGGTGGCGCACGGGTGTGGCCGCGGG
>VEPF01000463.1:7145-7426 GCA_012027055.1 Gemmatimonadota bacterium
CGCACCAGCCGGGCGGGTGGACGTCCGCAGGCACCAACGGGGCACCGGCGCTCCGCGGTGCCCCGTGCGGCTACATGCTCAGCAGCCGCATGCGCCCGATGACCGCACTGAAGTCGACGTAGTTGTTGCCGTCCTGCTTCAGGGAGCCGGCCAGCACCGCCTTCCGCAGCGCCTCGCCCTCGGTCTTCTTGCCGGTCCGGAGCAGCAGCTCGGCGCGGAGCGCCCTCTCGAGCAGAGAGCCGACGGTGCTCTTCCCGCGCGCCGCCTCCGCGGCCGGGTAG
>VEPF01000057.1:0-417 GCA_012027055.1 Gemmatimonadota bacterium
GGGGGGGTTGGGGGTTTCCTGAGCGTACCCGCACTCCTGCTGGTCTACCATGCGCACCCGGCGCAGGCGGCCGGTACGAGCCTCACGGTGGTGTTCCTGAACGCGGTGTCGGGTACCGCGTCCTACGCGCGCCAGCGGCGGATCGACTACCGGACCGGGATCTGCTTCGCGTTGGCCACCCTGCCCGGGGCGGTTGGCGGCGCCTACCTGGCGCGCCTGTTCAGCGGCCCGGCTTTCAGCACGGGCTTCGGCATCGTCCTGCTCGGCATTGCGGCCCTGCTGGTCTGGCGGCCGACTGCCCAGCGCGAGATCGCCGACGCCCTGGTCGAGGAGGCGGAAGCCGGACGCTGGCAGCAGGTGCGCCGGATCGCCGACGCTACCGGACAGGTGCACAGCTACCGGTTCATCTGGTTGTTC
>VEPF01000057.1:427-7360 GCA_012027055.1 Gemmatimonadota bacterium
CAACTGGTTGTGCGGCGCGGTGCTCAGCTTCTTCGTGGTCTTCTTCTCCAGCGTCCTGGGCATCGGCGGCGGCATCATTCACGTGCCGGTGATGATCCATTTCCTCGGCTTCCCGGCCCACATCGCCACCGCCACCTCCCACTTCATCCTGGCCATCTCCGCGGGGGTCGGGGCGGGCACACACATCGCCCTCGGCCACCTGCTGGCAGGGCCCGCGATCCTGATGGGGATCGGCGTGGTCGGCGGCGCGCAGGTCGGGGCCCGGCTGGCGCAGCGCATGCGGGGGACGCGCATCATCCGCCTGCTATCGCTCGCGCTCATCGTGGTCGCGCTCCGGCTGCTGCTCTCCTGAGCACGCCGGGACTGCCCTTGACTCGGGGAGCCCGGGACGGCAGCATCGCTCGCGGGTCACCGCGGGCCGCCGGGTGCGCGGCAGGCCGAAACCCGAGCGTGCGAGGGTGTGAGTGAAGCGGCTGGTCGAGTGCGTACCGAACTTCTCGGAAGGGCGTGACCGGTCCGTGATCGACGCCATCGCCGAGCGCATCCGGAGCTCTCCCGGCGTCCCCCTGCTCGATGTCGCTCCGGGCGCGTCCGACAACCGGCCGGAGGTCACGTTCGTCGGCGATCCGGAGCACGTGGTCGAGGCGGCGTTCCGCGCGGCCGCGACCGCGTACCGCCTGATCGACATGCGGCAGCACCACGGCGAACACCCCCGGCTGGGCGCGGTGGACGTGGTGCCGTTCGTGCCGGTGAGTGGCGTCACCATGGCGGAGTGCGTGGCGCTGGCCGGGCAGTTCGGGGAGCGGGTGGGCCGCGAGCTTGGCATCCCGGTGTACCTGTACGAGGAAGCGCAGCCGCTGGCCTACCGGAAAGAGCTGCGGCAGATCCGGCAGGGCGAATACGAGGGACTGGCCGAGCGCATCACGCAGGCGGACTGGGCGCCCGACTACGGTCCGGCCGAGTTCGTCCCGCGGAGCGGCGCGACCGTCACCGGCGCGCGCTTCTTCCTGATCGCCTACAACGTCAACATCCTGGGCACCGGCAACCAGGCGCACCGGCTGGCGCTCGACATCCGCGAGCAGGGCCGCACCGTCACCGACCCGGACGGTACCGAGCGCCAGCAGCCGGGGCGTTTCCGGGCGGTCAAGGCGATCGGCTGGGAGCTCGCGCAATACGGCCTGGCCCAGGTCTCGGTCAGCCTCGACAACTACCGCGTCACGCCCATGCACGCGGTCTACGAGGCCATCCGCGAAGGCGCGCGCGCGCTGAAGGTCGGCGTGGCCGGCAGTGAGATCGTGGGGCTGGTGCCGCGCGAGGCGGTACTCATGGCGGCCGACCACTACATCGAGCAGGAGCACCTGTTCATCCTGGACGAGCGCCAGAAGATCCGCCTGGCCGTCGATCGCCTGGGCCTCTCGTCACTCCACCCGTTCAAGCCGGAGGAGAAGATCATCGAGTACCTGATCGAGCAGGAGCCGGAAGGGCCGCTGGCGAGCATGAGCGTGCGCGACTTCGTGGCGGCTGTGGGCGCGCGCACATCCGCACCCGGCGGCGGCTCCGTCTCCGCGCTCATGGGCGCCCTGGGCGCCGCGCTCGGCGCCATGGTCGGCTGGCTGACGTACGGCCGGCGCAAGTTCGAGCACCTCGACGAGGTGATGCGCACCAATATCCCGCCGCTGGTCGAGATCCAGAAGGAGCTGCTGCTGGCCGTGGACCAGGGCACCGAGGCCTTCGAGGACTACCTGAAGGCGCTCGCCCTGCCGAAGGAGACCGAGGAGGAGAGAGCGGCGCGGCAGGATGCCATGCAGGCCGGCCTCAAGCAGGCGACGATGGTACCGTTCCGCACCATGGAGCTGGTGGCCCGCGCCTGGGAACCGCTGCGGGAGCTCGCCCGGCCCGGACAGTACTCGTCGCGCTCGGACGTGGAGGTGGGCGCGACGGCGCTGGAGGCCGCGGCGTACGGAGCGCACCGGAACGTGGCCATCAACCTCGCCGGCATCCGGGACGAGGCTTTCGTGCGGGAGCTGCAGGAGCGGTCCGCCACATTGCTCGCGCGGGCCAAGGAGCTGGCGCGCAGCATCGCCGATACCGTCGAGGCGCGGAGCGGAGACGCCTAGGCTGCAGGGCCGGAAAGTTCACGCCGACGGCCGCCGCGGGGGGCGGAGGGAGTCGGTGTGCCTGCGCGGCGGCGAGGTTAGCATCCAGTCCGCCGGTGCGCACGCGCCCGTGGACTGGCATTGCTTCCCCGCACGCCTCCGGTTCGTTCCGCCCCCCGCTGCAGCCCTCGGCGCGAAACCCCGATGTCCGTTCAGCTGAGCCGCGCCAGCGTCTCCTGCAACAACGCCCAGAAGCCGGCCACCGACGGCACGCGCACGCGCTCGGCGGGCGAGTGCGGGAACTCGATCTGCGGGCCGATGGAGATCATGTCCATGCCCGGGATCTTCTCGCCGATGATGCCGCACTCCAGCCCCGCGTGGACCGCGCGGATGGCCGGCTCCCGCCCGTGCACCCGGGTGTAGGCGGCGCGCACTACCTCGAGCAGCGGCGATGCCAGGTCCGGCTTCCAGCCGGGGTAGCCGTGGCGCTCGTCGATCTCCGCGTGCGCCAGGTGGCCGATGGCCTTGAGCCGGCGCTGCACGGCGCGCAGCGCCGGCATCACGGACGAACGGCAGCTATTGCCGATCACCAGCCGGCCATCCTTCACCGCCACCGTGGCGACGTTGGTGCTGGTCTCAACCAGGCCGGGAATGTCCAGGCTCATGGCCAGCACGCCGTGCGGCAGCGCCTCGAGCAGGTGCAGCACCTGCACGGTGGTCTCCGCCGTCCAGGCCTCGGCCGGGAGCGCGACATCCGACACCTCTGCGGTCATGCCCCCATCCGCGACCGCGTACTCGGCCCGGACCGCGGCGCACTCGGACTGGAGCGCGGTGCGCAGGGCGACGACGTCGCCGGCCGCGACCAGCACGGCGCCCGCCTCGCGCGGGCTGGCGTTGTGCTTGTTGCCGCCGCCGAAGGGCGCAATCCGGAAGGCGTGCTCGTGCACCGCAGAGTGGAGGATGCGCGCCAGCAGCTTGACGGCGTTGCCGCGCTGCAGGTGGATGTCCACGCCCGAGTGGCCGCCCTTCATGCCGCGCAACTGCACCGCCAGCGCGCGCCCGCCGCTCACGGCCTGCGGGGCGAGCGGGAGGCGCAGCGACACGTCGGCGCCGCCGGCGCAGCCGACGGTGACCGCGTCCTCTTCCTCCGAGTCCAGATTGATGAGCCTGCGCCCGGCGAGCAGCGACTGATCCAGGCCGCCCGCACCGGTCAGACCGGTCTCCTCGTCGATGGTGAAGAGCAGCTCGAGCGGGCCGTGCACCGCTGCCGGTGAATCGAGCAGCGCGAGCATGCTCGCCACCCCGATCCCGTTGTCCGAGCCCAGCGTGGTGCCGGTCGCGGTCAGGTACTCGCCCTCGAGCCGGGGCTGGATGGCGTCCCGGTCGAAATCGTGCGCCACGTCCGAGTCCTTCTCGTTCACCATGTCCAGGTGACCCTGAAGGATGATGGCGGGCGCCGCTTCCCGTCCGGGCGTCGCCGGGACGCGCACCACCACGTTGCCGACCGCGTCCACGTGGGACGCCAGCCCGTGCGCGCGGGCCACCTCGATGATGTAGTCCCGGATGCGGCCTT
Source organism: Gemmatimonadota bacterium (assembly GCA_012027055.1). Taxonomy (GTDB): domain Bacteria; phylum Gemmatimonadota; class Gemmatimonadetes; order Longimicrobiales; family RSA9; genus VEPF01. The sequence continues at coordinate 4,097 of VEPF01000057.1, forward strand.
CATCCCCCGCGCCGCGCGGGAAGGTCTGGATCCGGTCGAAATACCGCCACACAGCCGTGGGTTCGAGCGTCTCGACGGAGCTCATGGACTGCCTCCTTTGGGGTCGGAGGCAGGATAGCGGGTCGGGATGGCAGCGGCGAGGCCGCTGCCCCGCCGGGTCAGTCGATCGGCTTCAGGTGCCGGAGGATTTGCTCGCGCTGCGGCTCCAGGAAGGGGGGCAACACCACCTTCTGACCCAGCGTCGCCGGGTCCTCGTCCACGGCGAAGCCGGGGCCATCCGTGGCGATCTCGAACAGGATCCCGTTCGGCTCCCGGAAGTAGATGCTCCGGAACCAGAACCGGTCCACCGGGCCGCTGTGGCGGACGCCATGGCCGCTCAGATGCTCCAGCCAGGCGGCATACTCCTGTTCATCGGGCGTGCGGAACGCGACATGATGCACCGACCCGGCTCCCTGCCGCGCGGGCGGCAGGTCCGGCTGCTCGGCCACGTGCACCTCCGCGCCGGGGCCGCCCTGCGCCATCTCGTAGACCCGGACCGCCTCGCGGCCGGTCTCCGGGGCCGCATACTCCGCGACCGGACGGAGCCCCATCACCTCCTGGAACAGCCGGTCCGTGGAGCGCAGGTTCGGAACGCTGAGCAGCACCGGGCCGAGCCCGCGTACCTGGTACTCCGGAGCTACCGGGCTCCCTTCCCAGGGCGCGCCGCCCGCGCCGGCACCTGCATCGTTCACCAGCGACAGCCGCTGGCCTTCCGCGTCCTCGAAATCGAGCGTGGCGCGCCCGGCCCGCTCCGTGATTTCGGCCACCAGACCGGCCTCCCCGCGCAGCTGCGCCGCCCACCACTCCAGGGCCCGCTCGCTCCCCACCCGCAGCTGCGTGCGCACGATGCTGTGCGTGCCCCGCCGCGCGGGCGGCACCGGCCAGTCGAAGAAGGTGAGATCCGTCCCGGGTGTGCCCACCGCATCGGCGTAGAAGAGGTGGTAGGCGGAGACGTCGTCCTGATTGACGCTTCGCTTCACCAGGCGCATGCCCAGCGTCCGCGTGTAGAAGCGGTGATTGGCAGCGATGTCCGCGGACACCGCGGTCACGTGATGTATCCCTTTCAGCTCCATACCGCTCCTCGCCTCCTGCCTGCGCCGTGCCCCGACCGTGACGTTTGCCGGGTCGGTCATTTATCACAGTGCTAAGATAACTGCCGGGATGGTTGTGTCAAGCGGGGATGTGGCGAGCGGAGGGCAGCACGGCCCGGGAGAGCCCGCCCTGGAAGCGGCAGCCGGATTGGCGCTCCCGGGCGAGCGTGAACTCCCGGTCTCCGGGTCAGGAGCGCGCCGGGATGGCGGCGAGCGGCCCCAAGGCCCGACTCAGCTTTTCGCGCACCTGGCCGGCGAGTGGCGCGATGTCGGCGCGATCGGTGAGGGCCAGCACCGCCACCGGGTCCATGACCATGACGCGGCTGCGGTCGGGGTCATCGGTGGCGTGCACCACTACGTTGCAGGGCAGCAGCAGGCCGATCTCCGGCTCGGCGGTGAGCGCCTGGTGGGCGAGCGGCGGGTTGCAGGCTCCCAGGATCACGTACGGCCGGAAATCGACGTCCAGCTTCTTCTTCAGGGTGGCCTTCACGTCGATCTCGGTGAGCACGCCGAAGCCTTCCGTGGCGAGTGCCTCCCGGACCCGGGAGACGGCCTCATCGTAGGGTAGCGGAACGTCGATCCCGAGCTCGTATTTCTTGCCTTGCTGGAGCATGTTCTCCTCCGTTTTCATGCCTGCTTGAATATGTAGTAATATGGATGGGGCGCAAGCCCGGTGGTTGGGGGATGGCGGCAGGCACCGGTCGTGCCGCGGGCGGTGCGCGTTTCCACGCGAGCGTCCGTCCTGCTGTGGTTTCATATAACCGTTTAAGCGATTACCCTCTGCCACCAGGAGGTTCCGAATGCGATCGCTCGCGGTGGTGTTCAAGGCATTATCGGACGAGACCCGGCTGACCATCATGGCGCTGGTGCTCAGGCACGACCACCTCTGCGTCTGCGAGGTCGAGCAGATCCTGGGCATCACCCAGTCCAAGGCTTCGCGCCACCTGCGATACCTGCGCGCGGCCGGCGTGCTCGAGGACCAGCGGGACGGACTGATCGTGAACTACCGGCTCCCCGCCGCTCCGGATGCGCGCGTGGCAGCGGTGCTGGACGCGCTTCGGGAGACGCTGGCCGAGCGCTCCGTGCCGGACGCTCGGCAGCTCCTGGTGCAGCTCCGGGCGGCGCGTGCGGAGGGCCGGCTGCAACCTGCCGGGCAATCCGGATGACGGGCCCGGGCAGGAGCCTGCCGGTCATGGCGGTGCCGGCCCCGCGGGAGCTGCCCCGGCCTGCTGTGCCGGAGCCGGGCGGGGCGCGGCGGGAGTGGCTGTGGACGGGCCTGGCAGCCTCGCTCTGGGGCGGCCTGTACCTGGCCATCAATCCGCTCTCCGCATGGCTGGCGGGCAGCGTGCTCCGCCTGCCGGCCCGGAGCCGTATCGGTGCGGCCGTTCGGTTCTTCCTCTTCGAGGCGCCGAAGGTGCTGCTGCTGCTGGTGGCGGTGATCTTCGTCGTCGGCATAATCCGCACGTTCTTCACGCCGGAGCGAACCCGGGCCCTGCTGGCGGGCCGCCGCGCGGCCGCGGGCAACGTGCTCGCGGCCCTGCTCGGGATCGTGACGCCGTTCTGCTCCTGCTCCGCGGTGCCGCTGTTCATCGGCTTCGTGGAGAGCGGCGTGCCGCTGGGGGTCACGTTCTCGTTCCTGATCGCCGCGCCCATGATCAACGAGGTGGCGGTGGTGCTGCTGTTCGGGCTGGTCGGTCCGGGCGTCACGGCGCTGTACGTCGGGACCGGGCTGGTGATCGCCATCGTTTCGGGGTGGGTGATCGGCCGGCTGCGACTGGAGCGCCACGTCGAGCGCTGGGTGTACTCGGTGAAAGTGGGCCCGTCGGCCCCGGGATCGGAGCTGAGCACCTCGCAGCGGTTGCGCGCGGGGGCGGCCGCGGTGCGGGAGATCGTGGGCAAGGTCTGGCCGTACGTCGTTGCCGGCATCGCGGTCGGTGCCGGGATTCACGGGTACCTGCCAGAGCGGGCGCTCGCGGGCATCCTCGGGAAAGGCGCCTGGTGGGCGGTGCCGGTGGCGGTGCTGATCGGCGTCCCCATGTACTCGAATGCGGCCGGCCTCGTCCCGGTCGTGCAGGCGCTACTCGGCAAGGGGGCCGCGCTGGGGTCGGTCCTGGCATTCATGATGGCCGTCCCC
>VEPF01000290.1:0-1966 GCA_012027055.1 Gemmatimonadota bacterium
GCTCAGGTTGGGGCGGTCGAAGCCGCCCGCCACCACCAGCGGATCGTGCAGCGCCAGCTGTTCGACGATGTCGGCCCGCACCGGCGGCGTGGCCGTGGCCGTGAGCGCGATGCAGGGACAACGGAGCCGGGCGCGGAGGCGGCCGAGGCGGCGATAGGCAGGTCGGAAATCATGCCCCCACTGGCTGATGCAATGCGCCTCGTCCACCGCCAGCAGGCTCACGCGGAGCTCGTCGAGCAGGAGCTGGAAGGTGCTGCTGTCCAGTCGCTCCGGCGCCACGTAGAGCAGGCGGAGCTGACCGGCGCGCGCACGCACGATCACGGCCGCCGCCGCTTCGGGCGCGAGCGAAGAATTGAGCAGTGCGGCGGCCACGCCGCGGCGACAGAGCGCGTCCACCTGGTCCTTCATCAGCGAGATGAGCGGACTGATGACGAGCGTGAGGCCGGGAAGCAGCAGCGCCGGGACCTGAAAGCAGAGGCTTTTACCCCCGCCTGTGGGCATGAGCACGAGCACATCGCGCCCCGTCAGGACGGCGGCAACGGCTTCGGCCTGGCGGCCGCGGAAATCCGGGTAGCCGAAGGTGCGGGCGAGGGCGGCGCGGGCCTGGGAGAGGTGATCGTTCACGCACGGAGCATGTGGCGCAAGGGTGGGCGTGACCATGGCGCCCCGAGCCGAACCGGCACGGTGGTTTGTACCTTGCGTGCACCTGCAGCGGTCGCGCGGTAGACGTCGTTGCGCGCCACCTGTTTGTGCCACATTTCTGATGTTGGCCGCTCCGCCAGGTCCACGACGTGATCCGGCATCTGCCCGGGCCGGATCCTCCGCCGTGCACCCGGTGTCATGCGTTCTCCCCCGGGAGGGACCCATGCGACGCTGCGTCCCGTTGCTCGCGGTGCCACTCTTGCCGGCATGTGCAGGGGCCTTGCTGTTCGCGCTTTTCCTGCCCTCAATGTCTGCAGCTCACCTGCCGGCGCCGGGAGCACGGGTCCGAGTAACCTCGCCAGCGCTGCAACTGAATGATGACGTCGGGATATTCCGCAGCGCCCTCGCCGACACGTTGCTCGTCAGGCTGGAGGCAACGCCTGGGGAAGAACTCCGCATCCCCGTAGCGTCGCTCACACGACCGGAGATTCGCGCCAGGAAGGGAAATGGCTGGAACGGCGCCGGGCTCGGTGCGCTGGCGGGGGGGGTCGCGGGTGTCGTAGCCAGCTTGACCGGCGGGTGAGAGGGAGACTTCCGGATGTTCTCCGAGCAAGAATGCCGGGCGACGGTGGTCACGATGTTCGGAGCTACGGGCGGCTTCCTCGGTGCCGCGTTTGGCTTCCTCGTGAAGACTGAGCAAGGGAAAACGATTGGCCTCCGTGAACTGCGATGAACGCGCATTGTTAATGTCGATTCCCTCAGCTTCGTCATGAAGACCACATGAGATCCCGCCAGCAGGGCGCCGGGCGCTTTCGCAGAGACACGGCTGCTGGCAGGACGTTCCTGGCCCTCGCGATCACTGCCGGAGCCGTGTTCTGCCGCACCCATGCTGCCGCCCAAATCGCCGGCGAGGCAGCGAGATGCGTGCGGGTGGCCGTGCGGGTTGCCGACGCGAGCACCGGGAAACCAGTCGTTGGCGCTGCGGTGTCTGTTCGCGCCGGAGGCGGCGCATTCCAGACGGACACGCTCGGGAACGCGACAGTCGTGGACCTTCCTGCCGGCGGTCTGGAGGTCAGGATTGTCGCCCTCGGCTATGCCGACTCGACTATTCCGGTGAAGTGCGGCGCGGACGGAAGATCCGACGTGGAGGTGAGATTGAACCCCGCGCCGCTCGTGTTGAACCCTTTGAGCGTCGCGGCCAGACGGCAATACGCGTACCTCCGCGGGCTCGGCTTCTTTGAGCGGGAGCGCAGCGGGGGCGGCACATTTGTCTCGGGACAGCGCCGCGAGGAATTGGAGCAGCGGTCGAGCAGCCTGACGGATG
>VEPF01000290.1:1976-4391 GCA_012027055.1 Gemmatimonadota bacterium
CTCGGGCCAGCGCCTCGAGGATTTGCAGCAGCGGTCGAGCTACCTGACGGATGCATTGCGCCAGGCGGCGGGGTTCGCGGTCCGACCCACGCGCAGAGGTTCGGGACAGGAGGTGGTTTCCACTCGCGGGGAGAACTCGATACTCCTCAGCTGCCGTCCGCAGGTTTACATCGACGGCATACCGTACGCAACCAACCTCAGCAGAGACTTCAACGACATCCTTCCACTTGGTGATGTCGTGGGGATAGAAGCATATCCCGGGTCCGCCTTCGCGCCGCCTCAATACGGCAAGCACCCGTGTGGCACGATCCTGATCTGGACGCGGCACGGGCGTTGACGAATGGATCTGGCGGCTTCGGCTTGGCGGCCGCAAACACCGCGGTAGCCGACGACGCGCGCGGGCGTGGCGCAGGCTCGAGCGAAGCGAACGTCCGCGCGCGGAGGGTGGCGCGCATCGGAGGCGCAACCATGGTGCGCTGGACGAGCCGGAGCGGCGAATCAGGTTGCGGGCGGGTTGTTCCGGGGCAAGAAGCGGAGCAGGATGCCAGCCGCCACGATGGCGATGGCGAGGTTGATCAGCCAGCCGCGCTGCAGTCCGATTCCGAGGATGGCCGCGGCAGCGCCGGCCACGAACAACGTAGTCTTGGCCGTCAGCCAGGGATCGTCGCCCGGCCGCGGTGTCCGGTCCGGCCGGAACCAGCCCATCAGCCGCTCCGCTCGATGAAGCGTTGCACGCCGTCGCGGCAATCCTGGGTGAAGCGGGCGAGGGCGTTGACTTCGGCGCCCCGGCCGATGGCCTGTTCGACGGGCAGCATGTCGATGCCGTAGAACAGGCGTTTGGTGAGCTGCAGCGCGGAGCCGGAGCGCGCGGCCAGTCCGAGCAGCCATTTCTCGACCGAGGCGTCGAAGTGCTCGGACGGGAAGACCCGGTTGACCAGGCCGATGCGCGCGGCATCCGCGGCGTAGATGCGCTCGCCGCGCGCGACCAGCTCGAAGGCCAGCTTCTCGCCCAGGGCCCGCCGGAGCAGCCCCATCACCATAGCAGGCACGAAGCCGATGTTGACCTCGGGATAGCCGAAGACCGCGTCTTCGGCGGCGAGGATGATGTCGCATGCGGTGGCCAGCCCCGCGCCGCCGGCGATGGCGTTGCCGTGCACGGCCGCGACGATCACGCAGCGGCATTGCCGCATGCGGATGAAGAGTTGTCCCAGGGAGATGGCGTCCTGCAGGTTCTCGACCGGGTCGCCCCGGGCCGCGATCTCGTGCAGCGCGGTCAGGTCGGCGCCCGCGCAGAAGTGCTGGCCGGCGCCGCGGAGCAGTACCACCCGGACGGCGGGATCGGCATCGGCGGTGCCGAGCGCCACCTTGAGCTCGCGCACCACGTCCGCGTCCAGGGCGTTGCGCTGCTCGGGCCGGTTGAGCGTGACCCGTGCGACCGGGCCGTCGGTGCGGTACAGGATGCGCTGCAGTTTCTCGGAACTCACGCCCTCACCTCCGTCGCTCGGTCCGGCAGCGCCAACGCGGCGCTGCAGGGAAACCGCTAGTGCCCGGCCGCTGCACCCGCGCCCTGCGAGAAGTGTTCGCGCACGTACGCGATCGCGGCGGTGGTCGGCGTACCCGGTCCGAACAGCTTTGCCACGCCCTGGTCTTCCAGGCGGGCAATGTCCGCTTCCGGGATGATGCCCCCGCCGATGACCAGGACGTGCCCGAGGCCCTGGGCGCGCAGCAGCTCCAGCACGCGGGGGAAGAGAGCCATGTGCGCACCCGACAGGATGGAAAGCGCGACCACGTCCACGTCTTCCTGGAGGGCGGCCGCGACGATCATCTCGGGAGTCTGGTGCAAGCCCGTGTAGATGACCTCGAAGCCCGCGTCGCGGAATGCGCTCGCGATCACCTTGGCACCCCGATCGTGGCCATCGAGCCCGGGCTTGGCCACCAGGATCCGGATCTTCCGCTCTGCCGTGTCCATTCAACGCTCCCGTGCGATCCGGCGGGAAGCTAGGCCGGCGCCGGAAGGCCGCGCAACCGCGATCACGTGGGGCGAGTCGTGACGCAGCGGCCGCCCATCCCAGCCTCCGTACCAGCGCACGTCCCGGAATCCCGCGGCCGCCAGCAACGCGGCGATCTCGGTGGCAGTGCGGAGCCGCAGGGCGTGGACCTTGCGGCCGCTGGCCTCTCCCCGGCGCCAGCGCAGCGTTTCGTGACTCACGCCGGTGACCGGGTCGAAGCGCCGCTGCACGCGCACCTCGGTACCGTCCGGAAGCGACCAGCGGTCCCGCTCGGCATAGGCGGCGATGACTTCGTCGCGGTGCATGCTCTCCAGCAGGAACACGCCCGCCGGCCGCAGCACGCGGCGGGCTTCGCCGAGCGCCGCCACGTCTTCGGCATCAGCCAGGAAGAGGCCGAGGCTGGTGA
>VEPF01000290.1:4401-7341 GCA_012027055.1 Gemmatimonadota bacterium
GAGTCGGGGCGCGCCGCCTCCGGGCGGCTGCGCCCAGGCGCAGCATCACGAACGCGCCGGGCCGGCATCGCTCCCCTGGCCCCCGCCGGGCTCGCCGGCCTCGGGAGCGGGCCGGAAGCTGAGCGCCACGCGTTCGATGCGCCGGCCTTCGACCGCCAGCACGCGCAGCAACGCGCCCCGCGCCCGGACTTCGTCGCCGACCACGGCCACCCGGCCGAGGCGGCCGAGTATGAAACCGGCGATGGTGGTGTAGTCATCCTCGGGCAGCTTGAGCTGGAACGCGTCGTTCAGGTCGGCAATGGCGTACCCGCCGCGCAGATGGAGCTCGCCTTCCGGCGTTTCGACGATGTCTTCCTCCTGGTCTTCCAGGTCGACGATGTCGCCGACGATCTCCTCCAGCAGATCCTCCAGGGTGACCACTCCGGCGGTGCCGCCGAACTCGTCCACGACCACCACCATGTGCTCGCCCTCTTCCTGCATCTCGCGCAGCAGCGCCTCGAGCGGCTTGCTGTCGGGGACGAAGGGTACGTCGCGCAGCACCTCGCGGACGTGCTCCTGGCCGGCGCGCTCCGCCCGCCAGATGTCGCGGGCGGTCACCATGCCGATGATGTGGTCCACGGTCTCCTCGTAGACCGGATATCGCGAGTAGCCCTCTTCCAGCACGATGTCCGCGGCGGCAGGTATGGGAAGGTCGGCCGCGAGCGCGACCAGCTCGGTGCGCGGCGTCATCACCTCGGATGCCATGGTCTCCGAGAGGTGGAAGATGCCGCGGATCATCTCCACGGGCTCTTCCTTCAGCAGCCCGTGCTGGTAGCTCTGGGTGACCAGCATCTCGATCTCTTCGGGCCGATGCACGCGCTCGAGCTCGTGCGGCGGCTGCATCCCCAGAGACCGGATCAACAGGTTCGCAGTCCCGTTCAGGACGCCGATCACGGGCGTGAAGACGCGCGCGAACAGGATCAGCGGCCCGGCCGTCCAGAGGCTCACCTCCTCCGGGTAGAGCAGCGCCAGCGACTTGGGCGCGAGCTCGCCGAGCACGATGTGCAGGAAGGTGATGGCCGCGAACGCGACCGTGCCGGCCACCGCGTGCGTGGCCACCACGTCCCAGGGCGGGGGCAGTGTGCCGAACAGGCCGCGGATCATGACGGCAATGGTCGACTCGCCCACCCAGCCGAGGCCGAGGCTGGCGAGCGTGATGCCGAGCTGGGTCCCGGAGATGTAGTGATCGAGCCGGTGAATCGCGGCGTCCGCCAGCTTCGCCCGCCGGTTGCCGGCCCGGGCCAGCGCCTCGATGCGCGTGCGGCGCGCGCCCACGAGGGCGAACTCCGCGGCCACGAAGAACGCGTTGGCCGCGACCAGCAGGAGCGCCGCCCCGATGCGGAGCACGATCGCGCCGGCGGAATACCCGGCCTCGGGAACGTGGCCCTGGAGCATGGAGATCATGGCGAAGCCGCGGCCCCGAGCCGCGCCGGGAGCTCACTCAGTGCACTGATCCGCATGCAGTCCGCCTGCGGCAGCAGGTCATCCGGATCGTAGAGGACGGGCAGGACGCCGGCGGCGCGGGCGCCGAGCACGTCGATCTCGAAGACATCGCCCACGTGCGCCGCTTCGGCGGGCGCGACGCCGGCGCGCTCGCAGGCCAGCGCGCAGATGCGCGGGTCCGGCTTGTCGCTCCCGACCGTGGTGGAATCGACCACGAAGGCGAATGCGTCCCGCACGCCGGCATGCTCCAGGAAGGTGGCCACCCGCCCGTCCGCATTGGAAACGATGCCCAGGATGAAGCCGGCGGAGCGCAGCGAGGCGAGCGCGGCCGGGGCATCGGGCGTGAGGTAGCTCCAGAGCGTGGCGGCGGCATGCCGCACGCCCACGGCAGCATACACCGCGGGCGCCACCGCCGGCGGACAATCCAGGCCCTCCAGCAGGGTGCGGGCATACAGCTGCCAGCGGGTACGCTCGCCGGCGCGGTTGCCGGCGGCCAGCCACGCGACCACGACGCGGCGCGCCCCGATGTCCGCCTGCCGGTAGTCGGCAGCGCTGCGCGCCAGGCCCTGTTCGGCCAGCGCGGCCAGGATGCAGGCGGGATCCATGTGGATCAAGGTGCCGCCCGCGGCGAAGAAGACCGCTCGTAAGGGAGGCTTCATGGCATCAGAAGAAGACCGGCTCCCGGAAGGAGCCGAACACCTCCTCGAGAGCGTGCCGGATCTCGAAGAGCGTGCAGTTTGAGCGGACGCACTCGAGCATCGGCTCCACCACGTTCCGGCCGTCGCGGGCGGCCTGCTGCAAGGCCTGCAACCCGGCCGCCACCCGGGCGGCATCGCGCTCCGCGCGCAGCCGCGCCAGCCGCTCGCGCTGCTGCCGCTCCGGCGCGTCCCCGATCGCGAGGATCTCGATGTCCGAGTCCTGGGCCCCTTCGGTAAAGGCAGTGATGCCCACGACCAGCCGCTGGCCGCGTTCGATCTCGCGCTGCTGGCGCTCCGCGCTGAGCGCGATCTCGCGCTGGAAATATCCCGCCTCGATGCCGCGCACCACCCCACCCAGGGCCTCGATCTGCGCGAAGATCTCCTCCGCCTCGCTCTCGAGCCGGTCGGTGAGCGCCTCCACGTAGTACGATCCGGCCAGCGGGGCGATGGTGCTGGCCTCGCCGGTCTCGTGGGCGATGATCTGCTGCGTCCGGAGCGCGATCCGCACCGACTTCTCGGTGGGGAGCGCCAGCGTCTCATCCAGCGAGTTGGTGTGCAGCGCCTGCGTGCCGCCGAGCACCGCGGCCAGGGCCTGGTACGCGACCCGCACCACGTTGTTCTCGGGCTGCGCCGCCACCAGGCTCACGCCCGCGGTCTGCGCGTGCGTGCGCAGGCGCCAGCTCTCCGGGCGGCGCGCGCCGTAGCCATCCCGGAGCCGCTCGGCCCAGCTGCGCCGGGCGGCCCGGAACTTGGCGCTCTC
>VEPF01000067.1 GCA_012027055.1 Gemmatimonadota bacterium
CTGCAGGCGCGCAAGAGCACGCTCGAGGCGGATCTGGTCGCGCTGGAGCAGGAGCGGTCCGGCCAGGGCGGTGTGGTCGAGACGCTGACGCGGCGGGTGCTCGAGGTGCAGGAGCGTCAGCTGGTGCTGCGGCAGCTGGTGACGGACGTGCGGCGCGTGGACGAGGAGGCAAGGGCGAGGGAGACCGAGCTGACGCGGCTGCTTGCCCGCCTCGAGTCCGAGGTCGGCGCGGCCGAGGCGAGATCGCAGGATGCCGCCGGGCGGCTCGAGCAGCTGGAGCTGGAGGAGGCGGAAATCGGCTTCGAGCTGACGCAGCTGGCCGAACAGGGCGACCTGTTCACGGAGCAGTCGCGGGTGCTGGAGGAGCGGGTGGCGGCGTTCCGGGCGGAGCACGAGGCGGCCACCACGGCCCTGCAACTGGCGCGCGCCGGCGAGACGGAGGCACGGCGTGAGTTCGCGGCAGCGGAGGACCTGGCCAACCGCCTGGCATCTCGAGTGGCGGCGCTGGAGACGCTCGACCGCGAGTACCGTGGCTATGCGCCGGCGGTGGCGGCGGCCATGAGCAGGCGCCGGGACATTGCCGGATTGATCGGACCGGTGGCGGAGTTCCTCGAATTGCCGGCGGCCCGGGCCGCCGCGCGGGAAGGCGCGCTGGGCAGCCTCCAGCAGGTGCTGGTGGAGCGGGACGGCGACGCGCTCGCAGCGGTGCGCGGGTTCATCGACCAGGCGCAAGCTGTGGGAGGCAAGGGCCAAGGGCCAGGGGCCAAGCGCCAAGAGGGGGGAAGGGAGAAGGGCGAAGACAGCACGGGGCTGGTGGCGATGCTGCCGGAGGAGTCGCTGCCGAAGCTCAGGGAGCTGATCGAGTCGCTGGAGTTCGCCGGCACGGCGCCGGCGGAACCGGTGATCGTGGGTCGGCGAGAGCGGCTGGCGGCATTGAGCGCGGAAGCCATGGCCGCGGGGGCTGACGTGGCGCGGCAGGAAGCGGCGCGCGACGAGGCGGCGGCGCAGGTGCGGGAGGCGGAGGCGCGGCTGCGGGAGCAGGCGGCACGACTCGAGGCGGCGGAGCTGGAGTTGCGGCGCGCCAGCGCGGACGAGGTGACGCGCAGCGGGCGAGCCGGCCGGGCGCAGCGGGCCAGGGAAGAGCTCTTGCGGCGGCGGACGGACCTGGAGGCAGTGATCGCCCGTGCGGTGGAGGAGATCGCGGCGGCACGGGCGCGCGCCGAAGTGCTGGAGCGGCAGCTCGCGCTCCATCGGGCCGACTGGCAGCAGGCCACCGCGTCGCTCGCGGAGAAGGAAGCGGCGTGGGAAGAGGTGCGGAACGAGGAGGCGGAGCTGCGGGTGGCGCATGCGCGGGCCGAGGGCGCCCTGAGCGCGCTCGACCGGCGCCTGGCCGAGACCCGCGAGGATCACGAGCAGGCAGTGGGGCGGCTCATGGCGCTCGAGAGCGAGGCCACCGCGCACCTGCAGACGGTCACGTCGGTGGAGGACGTGCGCACCCTTGCCGGCGGCGAGCTGGAGGATCTGTTCCGTCGTCGCGACGGGGTCGCAGCGGAGCTGCGGCTGCTCGAGGAGCGGCAGGCGGCGGCGGCGGAAGCGGCCCTGGCGCTGGAGACGCAGGTGCGCAACCTCCGGCGCTCGACGGACGAACGCAACGAGCTGCGCCATCAGCTCGAGCTGCAGCACGCGGACGCGGATGGGCAGGAGTTGCGCGTGCGCGAGCGGCTGGTAGCGGAGTGGGCGAGGCCGTTCGCGCAGCTGGTGGCGGAAGCAGCGCCCGTGGAGGTGTCGGACCTGGAAGTGGCGCGCGCCGAGTTGCAGGCCATCGTGACGGACATCGAGCGGCTCGGGCCGATCAACATGCTGGCGCTGGAGGAGTACGAGGAGGAGAGCAGGCGGCTCCAGTTCCTGACGGCGCAGCGCGATGACCTGGTGAAGGCGCGCGACGACCTGCAGAGCGCGATCCGCGAGATCAACCGGACGGCCCGTGCCCTCTTCATCGAGACCTTCGACGCGATCCGGATGAATTTCCGGAGCACGTTCCAGACGCTCTTCCAGGGTGGGGATTGCGACCTCCGCCTGGACGATCCGGATGACCCGCTGGAGAGCCCGATCGAGATCCATGCCAGCCCCAAGGGGAAGCGCACGCAGCGCATCCACCTGCTCTCCGGCGGCGAGCGCGCCCTCACGGCGCTGGCGCTGCTGTTCGCCATCTACCTGGTGAAACCCAGCCCGTTCTGCGTGCTGGACGAGGTGGATGCCCCGCTGGACGAGGCGAACGTGCTCCGCTTCGTGCAGATGCTCCAGACCTTCAAGGCCACCACGCAGTTCATCGTGATCACGCACAACCCCCGCACCATGGAGTCCGCCGACTGGCTCTACGGCGTCACCATGGAGGAGGCGGGCGTCAGCTCGATCGTGGGTGTGCAGCTGGACGATGTGCTGGCTGCAGCCCCTCCGAGTGCCTCCTGAGGCGCCTGATGCACCCGGTGACACCAGTGCGGCCTCGCGGCCTCACGATCCTGCTCGCGGCGGGCGTGCTGTGCGCTGCCGCGCTGTCCCTCCGGCACGAGCCCGCGCCGGCGGCAAGCGGCCTGACGCGGGCGCTCTGGTTGTACCTCGATACCACTGCGGCGCGCAGCGAGGCGCCGCCCGCGCTGAGCGCCGCGGCGCTCGCGCGGCGCCAGCAGCAGGGCATTGCCGTTCTCGATGGTGACCGGCCGATTCCGCCCCGGCTGCTGGCGCGCATCCGCGCTACGGGTGCGGCGTTGAGGGTGGAGAGCCGCTGGCTGCGTGCCGTCAGCGTCGATGCCACGCCCGCGCAGGTACGCTCCCTGGAGCGGCTCCCCTTCGTCCGGCGGATCGCACCGGTGGGGCGGCTCGCGGTGGCGAACGGACCACGCCGATCCTCGCTCGCCGCGGGGGTGGCACCAGCGACCCGAAACGCCGCCCCATCGGCCGAGAACGATTCCGCGTTCTACGGCAGCAACTACCGCGCCATGGCGGCGCTCGGGATCCCGCTGGTGCACGACCTCGGGCTCACCGGTCTGGGGATCAGCATCGCCATCCTGGACACCGGCTTCGAGCGGCAGCACGTGGCGCTCCGGCAGCGCATCCTGGGTGGGCAGTACGACTTCATCAACGGCGACACGATCGTCGCCGATGAGCCGGGTGACACCGCCGGCGTGAGCCAGGAGGAGCACGGCACCTGGGTGTGGTCGCTGCTGGGGGGATTCAACCCCGGCCTGATCGTGGGACCGGCTTACAACGCCCGGTTCCTGCTGGCCAAGGTGGACGTGGAGCCGGGTGACACGCGGGCGGATGAGGACCGCTGGGTACACGCCGCGCAGTGGGCGGATTCCATGGGCGCGCGCATCATCAGCTCGTCCGTGTTCTTCCGTACGGATTTCACGGATGGCCAGAACATCCCGTTCCAGCAGCTGAACGGCCACACCACGGCCACCACGGTCGCGGCCGTGGAGGCCGCGCGCCGGGGGGTCCTGGTGGTGCAGGCGGTCGGGAATGCGCTCCGGGCCGATGGCTCGCTGTCTGCCCCGGCCGACGCGGACAGCATCCTGGCCGTGGGCGCAGTGGACCTGTCCGGTGCCCCGGTAGACATGGGAGTACTGTCGAGTGCCCGCGGTCCCACGGCCGACGCGCGCATTAAGCCGGAGGTGGTGGCGGTCGGAGACAACCTGGCGGCTGCCAGCTGGCAGACGCTGGTGGGACTGAACTACGCCCGGAGCGGAACCAGCTTCGCCACGGCGATCATGGCCGGGGCGGCGGCGCTGTTCATGGAGGCGTGGCCGGACCTCAAGGCTGACGGTGTCCGGCGCGCCCTGATGCTTGCGGGCAACCGGGCCAACAATCAGAACAACCTGGTCGGCTGGGGCATGCCGGACCTGGGCGCGGCCATCATGCTGCCGGAAGGATTGGCGGCCGTGTCGATCGTGCCGCGCGATGTGACCGGCAATCCCACCAGCCTGGCGCCGGTCTTCACCTGGACCGCCCCGCTCATCTACCCGGGCCTGCAGCCGATCACGTTCCAGCTCGAGTTCGGGCTGGACAGCCTGTTCCAGCAGATCGTGGCGACGGATACCGTGAACAACGCGTTTTCGCTCGCCCTGCGCACGCCCCTCCGGCCGGGCCAGCGCCTGTGGTGGCGGGTGCGCGCGGAGGGACGCAACGGTATTCGCCGGCTCTCCGACGTGGGCGGACCGTTTCGGGTGCTGCACTGGGCGACGCTCCTGACGCTCGCCGGTGACGGCCCCACGGTGGCGCAAGAGGTCCGCCCCGAGTTCCGCTGGAGCTCGCTGTCCGCCCCGGCACCGATCGGACCGCTCAGCTACGACGTCGAGGTGCTCGAGCACGGCACCGGCGCAGTGCTCGACCGGGTGCGGAACGTGTCCGCCACGTCGGTCCGGATGAATTCGCCACTGACTCCCAACGGGTCGTATCGCTGGCGCGTGATCGCCCACACGCAGCAGGGTCAGATCGACACCGTCACCTCGGTGCATCCCTTCGTCGTCAACAGCTCGGATCAGCCGCCGGCGACGATCCTGTATCAGAACTTCCCGAATCCGTTCCCGAATTTCGACGTGGGCATGACCGCCACGCGCATCTGGTTCGACCTGTCCGTCACGGGCATCGTCGAGCTGACGGTGCACGACCTGCGCGGCCGCCTGGTGCGCCGCCTGATCCCGGCGCAGGAAAGCTGCCCGGCCAAGCGCCTGGAGCCGGGCGTGTACGGACGCCCCGGCTCCCCGGAGCCGGAGAGCGACTGCTTCAAGACCACCTGGGACGGGCGGGACCAGAACGGTGAAAAACTGCCGCGCGGCGTATACGTGCTGCGGTTGCTGGTGAACGGGAAGCCGGAATACCGGCGCATGCTGTACCAGCCCAACTGAAGACTGGCGAATAGATGAAGGTGATGCTGGTGGCCGGTGCCCGGCCGAACTTCATGAAGATCGCGCCCGTGCTGCGGCAACTGGAGCGGGCCGGACACACCGCTGTGCTCGTGCACACGGAGCAGCACTACGACGAGCAGATGTCGGGCGCATTCTTCAATGACCTGTGGATCCGCGAGCCCGACCATTGCCTGGGCGTGGGCTCAGGCTCGCACGCGCAGCAGACCGCGCGGGTGATGGAACGGTTCGAGCCGATCGTGGAGTCCGAGCAGCCAGACTGGGTGCTGGTGCCCGGAGACGTCAACTCCACCCTGGCGGCTGCCCTGGTGACGGCCAAGCTGCGCCCGCTGATCGGCTGCCGCCTGGCCCACCTGGAAGCCGGGCTCCGCAGCTTCGACTGGCGCATGCCCGAGGAGCTGAACCGGGTCCTGACCGATCGTTGCGCCGATCTCCTGCTGACCCCCAGCCGGGATGCCCACGGCAACCTGGAACGGGAGGGCATCCCTGCCGAGCGGGTGGTGTTCGTGGGGAACCTCATGGTCGATTCGCTGCTCGAGCGCCTGCCGGCGGCGAGGGCGCGGAACGCGGCCGCTGCTTTCGACCTGGTTCCGGGGCACTACGCGGTGGCCACGTTGCACCGGCCGTCCAACGTGGATGACGAGCGGGCGCTCCGGACGTGCATGGCCGGGCTCGGGGCCGTGGCCGAGGAACTGCCGTTGCTGTTACCGGTGCACCCGCGCACGGGCCAGCAGATCGCTGCGGCCGGGCTGGCCGCCGAGCTGGGATGCCTGCACCTGACCCCACCGCTGGGCTACGTGGACATGCTGAGCCTAGTGGATGGTGCAGCCGTGGTCATTACCGACTCGGGCGGGCTGCAGGAGGAGACCACGGCCCTGGGTGTGCCCTGTGTGACCTTGCGGGAGCAGACCGAGCGGCCCATCACGGTGACCATGGGCACCAATCGCCTGGCACCCTGGCCGCTCACGGCAGCAGGGATCCTGGCGAGCTTCCGGGCAGCCCGGAGCGAAGGGCGCAGTCCGCCGGGCTCGCGGTCGCCGGAAGGTTGGGATGGCCACAGTGCGGCGCGCGTAGTCGCGGCACTCGAGAATTGAGGAAGGCGCTTCATGGCAACCTATCTGGTGACGGGCGCGGCTGGCTTCATCGCCAGCAGGGTGAGCGAGCAGTTGCTGGACCGCGGGGATCGCGTGGTGGGCGTCGATGACCTGAACGATGCCTACGATGTGCGCCTCAAGGAGTGGCGGCTGGCGCGCCTGCGGTCTCGCGCCGGCTTCGAGTTCGCGCAGCAGGACATCGCGGACCGGGCAGCCTGCCGCGGGTTGTTCGAGCGGGGCGTCGCCTATGACGCGGTCATCAACCTGGCAGCCCGCGCCGGCGTGCGGCAGTCCGTGGAGAACCCGTGGATCTACAACCGGACCAACGCAGACGGGACGCTCAATCTGCTGCAGGAGTGCGTGGCACGCGGCGTGAAGAAATTCGTGCTCGCATCCACTTCCAGCCTCTACGGTGGGGATCACCCCCAGCCCTACAGCGAGACGCTGTCCACGGAGCGGCCCCTGTCGCCGTACGCGGCCTCGAAGAAGGCCGCCGAGGTGATGTGCTACACGTACCACTACCTGTACGGCATCGACGTCACCATCCTCCGCTACTTCACCGTGTACGGCCCGGCCGGACGTCCCGACATGAGCCTGTTCCGGTTCGTGCAATGGATCAGCGAAGGCAGGCCGGTCACCGTCTTCGGCGACGGGCAGCAGTCGCGCGATTTCACCTTCGTGGATGACGTGGCCCGCGGCACCATCGCCGGGCAGAGGCCGCTCGGCTACGAGATCATCAACCTGGGCTCCGACGAGCCGGTGGTGCTGGCCGATGCGATCGCATTGGTCGAGCAGTTGCTCGGCCGGTCGGCCGTGCTGCAGCACGTGCCCCGGCACCCCGCCGATGTGCTTGCCACCTGGGCCGACATCCGCAAGGCCAACCGACTGCTCGACTGGAGGCCGCAGTACGAGTTCCGTCGGGGAGTGGCGGAACTGGTGGACTGGTATCGGGAGCATCGGGGATGGGCGAAGGAGATCAGGACGGGTTGAGAGTCCTGCGGAAGAGCCAGGGGCCAGGGGCCAAGCGCCAAGCAGGTTGCAGAGGCTCTTGTCCCTTCGTGCTTGACGCCTCTTGGCGCTTGGCCTTTGGCCCTTGGCCCCCGCCCCCCACCCCCCGACCATGCACCTAGTCTGCGTCGGTACCGGCACGGCTGCGCCCGAGGGCGACCGGGCCTGCTCGGGGAACTGGGTCGCAGCGGCTGAAGTCCGCCTGCTGCAGGACTGAGGTCCCGCGGTGGTGCACTCGCAGGCCCGCCACCGGATCTCCTGGCCGGGCATCACGCACCTGGTGCTCGCGCGCTTCCACAACGATCGCATCGG
>VEPF01000318.1 GCA_012027055.1 Gemmatimonadota bacterium
GACAAGTTCATCGTGACCGCCGCCTACGTGCTGAACGCGGGGTCGATAACAATCATCAAGGATGCAGTCCCCAACGATGCACAGGACTTCTCCTTCACGACGAGCGAGAACCTCACGGGCTTCACGCTCGACGATGACTCGGATCCGACGTACCCGAACACCAAGCTCTTCTCCAGCCTGACCGCCGGCACTTATGCCGTCACGGAGACCACCGTCAGCGGCTGGAATCTCAGCAACATCTTGTGCGAGGGGATGACCAGCAGCACCGTTCAAGTCGGAAGCGACTCGGGCTTCGATGCGGGGGATACCGGCGTTTCCATCAACCTCGCTGTCGGCGAGAACGTGACCTGCACGTTCACGAACACCGGGAACGCGTCGCTGGCGATCCAGAAGCAGACGGTAGGAGGAACCGCCGAGTTCCATTTCGAGGGCACCGGCGCGGGGGTGGACGCGGACATCGTGCGGAATACGGGGACCGCGAATCCGACTGCAGCGGATGCCTTCGTGATCTCGGGCGCCGACTTGGGGGTGAAGTACGTACAGGAGGCGCTGAAGCCGGGTTGGGCGCTGACGGGGATTGCCTGCACGGCGAACGGTGCGACCGTCGAGATCGGCCGGGGCGGCACGGCATTTACGGACGGTGGCAGCGCGGGATTCGAGGCGGGTGACAACACCGTGAAGGTCACGGTAGGTGCAGGTGACACACCGACCTGCACTTTCACGAACACCAAGCAGGCCTCCATCAAGATCACCAAGGACGCGACCCCGAATCACGCCCAGGACTTCTCCTTCACGACCAGCGGAACAGGCCTGAGTGCGTTCACGCTGGATGATGATGCCGACCCTACCAACCCCAGCAGCAGGACCTATTCTGGTCTTCTGCCCGGCACGTACGGGATTGATGAGAGCGCTACCGCGGACTGGGCACTGACCGACATCGTATGCACCGGCGCCACGAACAGCACCATACTCACCGGCACCGCTGCCGATTTCGACGCAGGAGACACAGGGGTGTCCATCACGCTGGCGGCGGGCGAGGACATCGAATGCACCTTCAGCAACCAGGGGTTGCCCAGGCTCACGATCGCCAAGATCGCCAGCAACCAGAACACAGGCAACAGTGACGGCGATCCGGACTTCTACTACCAGGCGCATGGCAAGTACGCCATGACGGTCACCAACAATGGACCCGGGCCGACCAATGGCACGAGCATGACCGTCACGGATGCGCTTCCGTCAGCACTGTCGTTCTACGCGACAGGCTCGGGTTCCGATTGGGACTGCGACGCAGCCGGCCAGACAGTGACGTGCACGAGTACGGCCGTGATAGCGGCGGAAGGCGGTACATCGTCGGTCGACATCTGGGTCACGGCCAACACGGTGGGCGATGATGTGAGCAACACCGCTTCGGTGATCGGTGGCGGTGACACCTCATCAGCAGATTCCGATGCCGAGGTGGTGGACGTCATCAAGGCAGTCACCGCGCCCAGCCTGACACAAGACAAAGCGCCGACCGAGTACGGCCAGAACGTCAAGTTCACGGCCACGGTCACCGTGGAAACTGGGAAGGGTGGTGGCACACCGGCGGGCAACGTGACTTTCAAGCGCGGTACCAGCTGCGCGGCCGGTACCGCCCTTTCGGGCACGAACCCGGTCGCGCTCGACGGGGGCATAGCCGAACTGACGGTCAACGATCTGCCGCTGGGCGACGTCCAGGTCTGGGCCTGCTATGGGGGCAACACCAGCTACGAGCCCAGCGAGGATGACGTAACGCACGCGGTCACCGCCGTGACGACGAGCACGACGATCGCAGTCGCTCCGATCACGCAACAGTACAGTGACAGCGTGGTGTTTACCGCAACGGTCACGCCCAAGGCGGTGCTTGACCAGAGTCCAGCCGGCACAGTTACGTTCACCGTGAACGGGACGGCCTTCGGACCAATCGCGCTCGTCTGCACCACGACGGCTTGCAGCGCCGACCTGCGTTATCAGGTTACACACGCAGCCGGGACCGACGTGGTCAGCGGCAGCGCCGTCTACACCAGCACCAGCGCGTACTTCCTGGGCAGCAGCACGACCGCTGACGCGACTGTCGATGTCACGAAAGAGAACGCCACGATCTTCGACATGAATGTGACGCCGTCCCAGATCCTGGTAGGCCAGTCCGCCGTGCTGACGTTCAAGGTGCGGCAGGCGCTTGACTCGACTAGCGCTACTCCTCTGGGGGGGCCTGGCGACATCAGCCTGGCGTCGGCGTCCGTCCAGCTGACGGGTGTGCTGGATAGCAGCCAGAAACCCAGTTGCAGCGTGACCTCAACCGGCGTGAGTGGCGGTGGCTATGATGGAGTCAAGGCTTTCACCTGCACCGTCAGCTTTACCGCTGCCGACACGTACGACACAGGGATTACGGTGGACGGCGACTACTTCACCGGCACGAACAGCACGGTCATACAGGTAACCGATCCCAGTCTCGGATTCGCGACCGGCGGCGGCTGGTACCTGATGGATGGCGACAGGGTGAATTTCGGGTTCATGGCCAAGTCAACCGTCAACAACCGCAAGACGGTATTCCAGGGTTCGTTCCTGTTGATCCGCCACATGGCCAATGGGGACATAGTCAAGGTAAAGAGCAACGTATTCGATGGCTACTCCATCAAGGCCCTGAATCCGGGCGGGCAGGTGACGTTCACCGGCAAGGCGAATTACTCAGTCAACGGCAGCGCCGTCGGGAACTATTCGTTCACCGGCTACGGGCGTGACGTCCAGGAGCCCGGCACCGGCTTTGACCGCTTCGGTATCTACTATTCGATGAACGGGAACGTTGTTGCGACAAGCCCGACCGTGGCGGGTCTGACAACCGACGCCAACAGCAGAGTTCTGCAGGGCGGCAACATCCAGGTCCCGCAACCGCAGAAGAAGTAATTCCCCGGAAGTGCTCGCAGCTGTACTCGAAGGGGCCGGTCACCCGGCCCCTTCGCTTTTCTCCAGCTATTCAGCTCGCCGGGCGCGCGTCCAGTTGCGCGCGCACGGTTGCCCAGTGCTGGCACTCCTCCAGGTCGCCGCACGTCCGGCAGACGCGGCGGAGCACGTCGTACGAGAGCAGCTCGACCTCGGGCGTGAGGTAGTGCTCGAGCACGGGCTCATCGTCCCGCACCAGCGCGGTGGTCAGGTACTTCTTGTTGTCATCCGAGAACACCGTGGCCACGACCGCATCCGGGCCCAGCTCATCCTGGAGCATGAGCGCGCCGATGAGGTTGGCGCCCGAGGAAATCCCGACGCCCAGTCCGAGCCGCGTGGCCAGCGCGCGAGCCATCAGGATGGCGTCGCCATCGGAGACCGCGACGGGGCGGTCGAGGAAATCCAGGTCCACAATGGGCGGGATGAACTCGTCGGAGATGCCCTGGATGCGGTGCTGCCCCACCTTGCAGCCGGTGGAGAGCGTGGGGGACTCCGCGGGCTCGAGCGGGTGCACGCGCACGAACAGGTTCTGTGCTCTCAGGAAGCGTCCCACGCCCATGGCCGTGCCGCCGGTGCCCACGCCCGCGATGAAGCCGTCCACGTGCAGACCCCGGGTCTCGAGCTGGTACCAGATCTCGGGGCCGGTGGTGAGCTCGTGGGCTTCCACGTTCGCGGCGTTGGAGAACTGGTGCGGCAGGAAGACGTCGGAATCCTGCTCGGCCAGCGCATCCGCCTGCGCGATGCTCCCCACGAACCCGCCCTGTTCGCGGCTGACCGGGACGACGTCCGCGCCGAAGCTGCGGATCAGGTCCACGCGCTCGCGGCTCATCCAGTCGGGCATGAAGATGGTCACGGGGTGGCCGAGCGCGCGGCCGATGGCGGAAAAGGAGATGCCGGTGTTGCCGCTGGTCGCTTCGGCGATGCGCGCGCCGGGGCGGAGGACGCCGGACTCGTGCGCGCGCCGCAGCACGTGCAGCGCCATGCGGTCCTTGATGCTGCCGGTCAGGTTGTGCTGCTCCGACTTGGCGTACACGGTCCGCTCGGTACCGCGGAAGCGGTAGCGGATGGCGAGCAGCGGCGTGTTGCCGATGGAACGGCTCAGGCCGCGCAGCAGCAGATCGGTCGGGGTCGTACTCATGGCCCAAGTTTCGGCTGGGGCAAGGCGTGCGCGCAAGCGCCCGGCCGCGCCCGGGCAAACCCGGGTGCTGCCGTTCGCTCGCCGGGTTCATGGCGCGAGGCCCGGCGAGGCGCAAGCTTTCCCGGGATCCGGGAAGGCACCCGGCCCGAATGTCCGGAGACGGAGACCCCATGCGTCAGCTCAACTCCCTACCGTTGACCCTAGCGCTGCTCGCGGGCGCGCTGCCCGCGGCTGCCCAGACCATCACGGCCGCCGGGCAGCCGGCGCAGCTGGACATCCGCCTGGCGGGCACGCACAGCATCCGCGTGACGCTGAAGCCCCTGAGTTTCCGTTACGACCTGCCCTTCCACCCGGCCATCGCGGCGCGCCCGTACCCGAAGCCCGCGCTGAGCCTGCGGAGCATCACGCGGCCGGTGGCGAAGGACGTCGGCTTGCTGAAGGTGGAAGTCCGGCCGCAGCCGCTGACCGTGACCGTCTCCGACCGGGCCGGTCGCACCATCCAGCAGCTGGTCTTCCAGGATGACGGCAGCCTGGCCTTCCGGCTCGATGGCCAGCCGGTGCTGGGCATGGGCGAGGGCGGCCCGCGGCCGGAGCGGGGGACGAACTGGCGGCAGAACGCGGTGCAGTTCGACCGTCGTGGCCGCCTGGACGAGATGGAGCCGCGCTGGCAGAGCGACATGTACGGCTCGCGGAACCCGGTCGCGATGCTCGTAGGCACGGGGGGCTGGGGCCTGTTCGTGCCCACGCCCTGGGTGCTGGTGGACCTGCGCGATCCCGCGAAGGGCGTCTTCCTGCCGTGGAAGCCGCCGGCCAACGCCGCGGGGGCCGCGCCGCAGACGGAAGCCAACCAGCAGCAGAGCCTGGGCAAGGGCATCCCGCCCATCGATGCGATCGTGCCGGGGCTCTACGACGTCTTCGTCTTCGATGCCCAGGACCCGGCCGCGCTCATGAAGGATTTCGCGACCGTGACCGGCCCCGCGGCCATGCCGCCGAAGTGGGCGCTGGGGTACATGCAGTCGCACCGGACACTGCAGGATGACGCGCAGCTCACCGGGATCATCGACACCTTCCGGCGGAAGCAAATCCCGGTGGATGCGGTCATCTATCTGGGCACCGGCTTCGCGCCCGTGGGCTGGAACAAGCGCCAGCCGTCCTTCGAGTTCAATCCGGACGTCTTCAAGCGCGACCCGAAGGTGGTGCTGGCGGACATGGAGGCCAAACACGTCAAGACCATCGTGCACATGGTACCGTACGACCGGGACCGCCTGCCCACCCTGCACGGCACCATTCCCGCGCAGCCGGACGAGAAGCTGGACGCGTCGCACATCGCGAGTTACTGGCAGCAACACGTCGCCTTGGTGAACGCGGGCGTGGACGGCTTCTGGCCGGACGAGGGCGACTGGTTCAACCTCTTCGAGCGGATCAAGCGCCACCAGCTCTACTACCAGGGCGGCCTGGCCACCACCCCGGACGTGCGCCCGTGGAGCCTGCAGCGGAACGGGTAACCGGGCATCGCGCAGAGGGGCGGCTGGGTGTGGTCGGGCGACACCGAGAGCAGCTGGAAGACGCTCGAGGCGCAAATCGCGGTGGGCCTCAACTACTCGCTCAGCATCGGGCCGTACTGGGGCTCGGACATCGCCGGCTTCTACCCGAACAACGAGCTGACCGGCGAGCTGTACTCTCGCTGGTTCCAGTTCGCGGCGTTCTGCGGCTCCTTCCGCGGCCACGGGCGCGTCTGGTGGCTGCGCCTGCCCTGGGGCTGGGGCCAGTCCGAGATGGGGCCCACCGAGATCGACAACCGCAACACGCCGCCCGCCACCGAGGCGCAGCTGCGGCGCATCCCGCTCCAGTCCGAGCTGAACAACCCGGCCATCGAGCCGGTCGTCAAGCAGTACGACGAGCTGCATTACCAGCTCCTGCCGTACACCTACACGCTCGCGTACGAGGCCCGCGCGACGGGCCTGCCGCTGATGCGCGCACTCTGGCTGCACTATCCGGACGATGCGAAAGTGCGCGCCATGGGTGACGAGTACCTGTGGGGCCGCGACCTGCTCATCGCGCCGGTCTTCCAGAAGGGGGCGACGTCCCGCACCACCTACCTGCCGGCCGGCCGCTGGTACGACTGGTGGTCCAACGAACTGCTCGACGGCGCGCGCACCGTCACCCGCGCCGTCGACCTGGCCACCATGCCCATCTACGTGCGGGCCGGCGCCATCATCCCGTTCGACCCGGTGCGCCAGTACACGGCCGAGCCGGTCTCCGGGCCCACCACGCTGCGCGTGTACCGCGGCGCGAACGGCGACTTCACCCTTTACGAGGACGACGGCATCAGCCAGCGCTACCTCACCGGCGAGGGCAGCTGGATCCGGATGCGCTGGGACGATGCCGCGCGCCGGCTGACACTCGAGCCGGGCGCGCCGAAGGGGGCGAAGAACGTGGTGGGCGAGCCGCGGGCGTTCGAGGTGCTGCTGCTGCCCGATGGCACCCGGCAGCGGGTGACGTATGCGGGCAAGCGGGTGGCGGTGAGCTTCTGAGCGCCGGCGGCACTGGACGGGTGCGTCGTCTGGCACTATTATTCCGTATAACCATGCAGTAGGGACGACGGTCAGCAGCAACGCAGGGACGGAGCCGAGGGATGCCGGTTTACGAATACCAGTGCCGGTCGTGCGGGAGGCGCTTCGAGGCGCTCCGCCGCATGAGCGAGCGGACGCAGGCGCCGCGCTGCCCGAAGTGCGGGGCGGAGGAGACGGAGCTGGCGTTTTCCGCGCCCGCGTTCCTGGGCGGGAGCAGCGGAGGCTCGAGCGGATCGTGCGGCACGAGCACCTGGACGGGCGGTGGCTGAGGCATCTGAGCGAGCCGCCGGTTCGGCGGCATGACTCGGAGCAGGGGGCGTTCGCGGGTGAGGCGGACGCCCCCTCGTTCATCCGGCCCAGCGCCGGGTGTTGCGGTGCGCACCGCGGGCGGGGTGGCGCGGCGCGGGCCGCGGTGGCGATCTTCCGTTGCCCATGCAGGAGGTGGTTAGAGCTGCGCGGTTGCGCGGCGGAGCATGCCTCGGGTTGTTCCTTCCTCTCCTGATGGCGAAACCCGGGTTGCCTCGGTCACAATCGTGCGTGACGCTCACCCTGGACGATGGCCGCGTGCGGCATGCCGACGGTGCACTCCGCCGGCTGCGGCCGGCCGCGAGGCCGTGCCCGGCGGTGGCGGTGGCTGACGCGGG
>VEPF01000381.1 GCA_012027055.1 Gemmatimonadota bacterium
GCCGCTTCGGTTGCCTTCCGCTCCCCTGCAAGGAGCGCGGTGCGGAACTCTTCCGCGGTCTGGTACCGGTCCCCGGGTGCGCGAGCCAGCAGCTTCACCACTACTGCGTCCAGCCACTCGGGCAGGTCCGGCCGGCGCTCATTCGGGTGCGGTGGCGGCTCGGTCAGCCGCCGCACCACCAGCTTCTCCCGGCTCGGCCCCGAGAAAGCGCGCGCGCCCACCAGCATGGTGTAGATCACCATGCCCAGGCTGTACAGGTCGCTGCGCGCATCCACCGGGTCCGCGATGAGCTGCTCGGGGGACATGTAGTCGGGCGTGCCCACCACCATGCCGGTGCGGGTCACGTCCTGGTCGCCTACCTCCATTGCCTTGGCAATGCCGAAGTCCACGACCTTCACCAGGTCGCCGCCCTCGGGCGAGGCGGTGAGCAGGATGTTGTCCGGCTTCAGGTCGCGGTGCACCACGCCGATGCGGTGCGCGGCCGCGAGCCCCGCGGCCACCTGGCTCGCGATGTCGACGGCGCGCGCCACCGGGAGCGGCGCTTCCCGCTCGAGCACCTTCGTGAGCGACTCGCCATCCACGTATTCCATGGCGAGGTACACCAGGCCGTCGTGCGTCTCGCCGAAGTCGTAGACGTCGATGACGTTGGGATGGTTGATCTTGCCCGCGTTGGTGGCCTCGCGGCCGAAGCGGCGCACCGCGTTCGTGTCGGTGCTCATGTTCTTGTGGAGCACCTTGATGGCGCAGCGGCGCGCCATGCGCACGTGCTCCGCCAGGAACACCCGACCCATGCCGCCTTCGCCGAGCAGCTTCTGCACCTGGTAGCGCTCCGCCAGGATCTGGCCCACCAGGTCATCGCTGGAGCTCGTGGACCGCAGGACGGAGCCGTCTTTCGGGCAGAAGCCGATGTTGGGACCGTACTCGGTTCCGCACACGGGACACACCTTCGGGCCCGTGCCACCCGTGGAGGGGGTGCGCTCCTGGCCGTGCCAGTTGGTCGATGCTTCCGGCACTGGCGTGGCGACTTTGGCGTGCGCCGCCGCTTCCGCCGCGCGCAGGCTGCGGAAGGTGCTGGTCACGTTGACGGAGTACGCCGCCGCCCCGCCCGCGCCCCCGGTGGCTTCCTCCAGCGTGAGCGCCACCACATCACCGGCGTCCGGATCGAGCGCGAAGTAGACCGGCGCGCCGCCCTCCGCGCGCACCATGTCGCCCAGCAGCTCGTAACGCGGCTCCACCTGCCGCTGCACGATGCGGCGCAGCTCAGCCCGCGAGGATCTGGTCTCGACGGCGGTACGAACGGCCAGGTCGGTGCCGCACCGGCCGCAGTAGCGCCCCCAGTTCTGGAGGCGCGTCGCGCAAATGGGGCAGATGGCGCCGGCCGCCGGCACGGACGCGTCCAGCGTGCGGCTCACCCGGATGCCCGCCGCGCCGGCCGCGGGATCGAAGCCGAGCGCGACCAGGTCCCCGCTGGTGAGCTCGCGGGCCAGGAAGTGCGTGCCCGTGAGCTCGCCTCTGCCCAGCTCGCCCAGGACATCGAACTGCCCGCGGGCAGCCTGCCTGATCGCCAGTGAAGCGTCAGCGGTCATGACCGTACCTGCCCGCGGGCTGATGGCGCATCATGCCTCACATGAAGTAGACCGAGACGCTCTTCGAAGCGGTATTGTTCGATTCGTTCCACTCGTTTACCACGTTGGTGTAGTCCAACTCAACGCGAATGGTATGGTTACCGATGCCGAGCGCCGCTGCCGGCACGGTCACCGCGTAATTGACCGATGAGTTTGCCGCAATTGACGCCTGCGAGTAGGCGCCGTACGCGGAGCCGTCCACCAGCAACCTCCAGTAGAAGCCGCCCGATGCGGCCGTCCCGTAGTTGTAGAAGATGCCAGAAAACGTGATGTTGTTCAGCAAATAGCAGCTGGTGCAGGAGGACGTGAGGAATACCCCCAGGTCGGGCCAGGTGCGCAGCTGCGCCACCAGCGTGCGGTTCGCCGTTGCGCTGAACGTGTAGGGATTGTTGTAGGAAACGAGGCTCCCCCCCTCGGTCCAGCGATCGAAGGTGTAGTAGGTGTAGTTGTAGGCGCGCACGCTCGCCGAGCTGCCGTAGTTGTAGGTGCCGCTGCCGGACGTGTAGCCTCCTGCCGCCGGGTTCACGGACGCCGCGATGGTGAATGTCTTCAGGTCGAACTGCGCGGTCGCGGTCTTGTTGCCGTCCGTGGTGCTGACCGAACAGGTGCCCGCGCCCGTGCATGCGCCGGACCACCCAATGAAGTTGCTCGAAGCGATCGGCGTGGCCGTGAGCGTGAAAGCGGAGCCGCCGTAGACGTTCTCGGCGCAATCACCGGTCGCGCTTCCCGCACTGATCGTGCAGGCGATTCCGGTCCCGGCCACGTTGCCAGTGCCGTTGCCCAGGCCGTTGACTGTCAGGCTCCGCAGTGGCTTGAGGTTGAAGTTGGCCACCAGGGTGCGGTTGGCCGTGGCCGTGAAGGTCAGGGTCTGGTCCACGCCCACCACGGAGCCGCCTTCGGTCCAGCTGGCGAAGCTGTAGTTGGCCGCCGGCGTGGCCGTGAGGGTGACCGTGGCGCCATGGTTGACGGTGCCCGTGCCGGTAACGCTGCCGCCGCCGGCTGGGTTGACGCTGGCCGCGATGGTGTAGGTCTTGATCGCGAAATTGGCCGTGGCGGTCTTGTTGCCGCCCGTCATTCGCAGGCCGCACTCGAGCCCGGCGCCCGAGCAGTCACCGGTCCAGCCGACGAAGGTGCTGGAGGCGTTCGGCGCCGCGGTCAGCACCAGGCCGGTGCCGTCGATGTAGGTGTTGTAGCAGGCGCCACTGGTCACTCCGGCCGTGATGGTGCAGTTGATCCCGCTCGCGGTGACCGTACCGGTGCCCGTGCCCAGGCCGGTGACCCGCAGGTCGTAACTCGGCGCCTGCACGAAGTTCGCGACCAGCGTACGGTTGTTGGTGGCGGTGAACGTGTATGTCCGGCTGGTGGAGACCACCGTGCCGCCCTCCGTCCAGTCCCTCAGCGACCAGGTGGCGGTCGGCGTCGCGGTGAGCGTGACCGTAGCGCCGTGGTTGAACGTCCCGCCGCCCGAGACCGACCCGCCGTTGGCCGGCGAGGCGGAGGCGGTGATGGTGTACTGGTTGAGGGTGAACGTGGCCGTCACGCTGATGTTCTGGTCCGGGACGGTGACCTGGCAGGTGCCGGTGCCCGTGCACGCGCCGGTCCAGCCCGTGAACGAGCTCCCCGTGGCCGGCGCGGCCGTGAGTGTCACCACCGTGCCGACGGGCAGGGTCTCGGCGCAGTCACCGGCCGTGGCCCCCGCGGTGATGGCGCAGGTGTAGCCGGTGGCGCTCACGTTGCCCGCGCCATTACCGCCGCCCAGCACCGTCAACGTCCTCGGTTCGGTCTGCTGGAAGTTCGCCACCAGGGTCCGGTTGGCCGTGGCCGTGAACGCGTAACTCGCGCTGGTCGAAACCTCGGTGCCCCCTTCCGTCCAGTTCACGAACCGGTAGCCGACGGCGGCCGTGGCCGTCACGGTGACGGACGCGCCGTAGTTGAAGGTGCCGCCGCCCGTGGCGGTGCCGCCGGTCCCGGCGGACACGGCGATGCTGAACGTCTTCAGGTCGAACCGCGCGGTCACCGTCGAGTTCTGGCCGATGGTGAAGCTGCAGTTCCCGTTGCCGGTGCACGCGCCGCTCCAGGTCGCGAAGTTGCTGCTCGCGGCGGGGGTGGCCGTGAGCACCACGGCGGTACCGCCGTTGTAGGTCTCGGTGCAGTCCCCGCTCGCCGCGCCCGCGGCGATGTTGCACGCGATCCCGGTGCCGCTCACCGCGCCCGCACCGTTACCGGTGCCGTTGACCGTGAGTACCGGCCGGGACACGACCGTCACCGATGCCGTCGCGCTCCTGCTGCCGCACGAGGCGGTGATGGTGGTCTGTCCGGCCGCCAGCGCCGTGACCGTCCCGTTGGCGACGGACGCCACCGTGGGCGAGGAGCTGGACCAGGTGATGGGGCGTGCCGAGAGGTTCTCTCCGTTGGGGCCCTTGCACTGGGCGGTCAGGGCGAGGGTCTCGCCCACCTGCAGGGAGCCGCTGCTCGAGCTCAGCACCACCGAGCCGGGTTCGATCGGGGTGTCTACCACGCCCGTGTCACCACATGAGACCAGGAACCAGGCGGCCGAGACGGTGAGGAGCGGAGCTACTACGGCCAACATCAGCCTGTGGTTTGACATACCGCCTCCGGGGAAGGCGTGCAGGGAAGGCACACTGGGGAAACGGTAGGCGGCGGGGGCTGTTGGCGAATCAGAGCAACCTCGTATATTGGGGCCAACACCGCTTCCGGGCCGCAGCCCCCAGGGCCGCGACGCATCCAGGACGTGGAGTCCCCCGATGGACCAGGAAGTCGTCCCGCGCCCAGTAGCCGGCCCCCCGCGAGCAGGCGTGCGCCCGCGTCCCGCCGTGGAGTACCGCGAGGTCCACCGTCTGCCGCGCAGGTTGCCCACCCCGGTCGATGGGCCCGGTCCGGACGGTGCCGTCGATGGGGACACGCTGTATGCGGCGTTCGACCGGCTCGGAGTCGCGGCCCTGTGGCTGACGGCGCGCGGCCGCCTGCTGGGCGGCACCTCGCGCATGCAGGCGCTGCTGTCGTTCGAGCCGGATGCCGACCGGCTGCTGGCGGCCGCGGCCGCCCTGGCCCGCAGTTTCGTGGCCCATGCCCGCCCGCAGAGCGCGGCGCCCGCGGACGAGGCCGGCCGCGCGAGCCGGCGGCTGGCCACCGGCCGTGCCCGCTACTCGCTGCGCGCCGTCAGCCTGGGGAAGGGTGGCAGCGGAGCCGGCCAGCAGGTGGTGGTCGCGGTGGAAGCGCGGCGCGCTGCTTTCCTGCCCGGGGTGCGGGAGCTGATGGCGTTGCATCGGCTCACGCGGCGGGAGGCCGAGGTGGCCCTGCTGCTGGCGGTGGGCGCGTCCGACCAGGAGGTGGCGCAGCGGCTGACGATCAGCCCGCACACGGCCCGCAAGCATGCCGAGCACATCTTCACCAAGCTC
Organism: Gemmatimonadota bacterium; assembly: GCA_012027055.1. Classification (GTDB taxonomy): domain Bacteria; phylum Gemmatimonadota; class Gemmatimonadetes; order Longimicrobiales; family RSA9; genus VEPF01. The sequence continues at coordinate 5,045 of VEPF01000381.1, forward strand.
GGCATCCACTCCCGCAAGGCGCTCGCGCTCGAGCTGGTGGAGTCGCGGCGGAACGCGGAGTCCCGCGCCCAGGAGCCGCGCGGGTAGCTGGACGGGGCAGGAAGCCCGGTGTATGCTCAGCCTCCAGGCCACCCGCGTCCGCAATCCACGCATGCAGCGAAGCCGTGCCGCACTGCCGTTCGCTCTGATCCTGCTGGCTGCGCTCCGGCCGCCGGCCGCCGGCCGGCCCGCGCCGATCGCGGCCGGAAGTGCGCCCGGGCCCGTACGCGCCGCCGTGGCCCCGCTCCCGTTCCACTACGACCTCTACACGTTTCGCGGGCGGGGCGGCAGCACTGCCGTGGGCGCCGCGTTCTCGGTGTCCGCGGGGCTGCTGCACCTGGAGGACGCGGACCAGGGGGTGCGCTACCGCTTCGACGTGACGCTGGTGCTCGCCGACACCGCGCTGCGCACGGTGGCCCGCGCCGATGACTCGGTATTCGTCCATTTCCCGCGGCCGCCGCTGGCCGAGCACCTGCTCTACACGCAGGTCGAGATGCAGGCCCGGCCTTCCCGGACCACGCTGCAGCGCGTGATCATGACCGATGCCACGGAACCGGGCATCGGCCAGCTGTACGGCACGCCCTTCCCCGTCCCGGACTACAGCGGCGCGCGGCTGATGCTGAGCGACGTCGCGCTCGGCCTGCCGGCCGGCGAAGGCGGTTGGCATCGGGGCGAGGTGACGCTCGCACTGCTGCCCACCAGTCAGTTCCCGGCGAGCGCGTTCGACGTCTACTACGAGATCTACAACCTGCCGCCCAGCCACCCCTACCGGACCGAGATCGCGGTGGAACCGGCCGTGCCCGGGGCGCTGCGGCCGGTGCGGCTGCGCTTCGCTGGGGAGGCCAGCGCCAGCCGGGATGGAGTGGTGCCGGAGCTGCGGCGGGTGGAGACGTCGCTTACGCGCGGACGGTACCGGATCACGGTGACCATCACGGACGAAGTGACCGGCCAGAGCGCGAGCCGCGCGCGCGCCTTCGAGGTGCGGGGCTGGGCGCGCGGTACCACGCTGGTGGCGGCGCTGCCGCGCGAGCGTGCGCCATGATCCCGCTCGAGGTGCGGGGGCTGGAGAAGTCGTTCGGCCGGGTGCGTGCGCTGCAGGGCGTCAGCTTCGCGCTGGAGCCGGGCGAGGTGTTCGGTTACCTGGGGCCGAACGGGGCGGGCAAGACCACCACGCTGCGGATCATCCTCGGGCTGGTGCACGCGGGCGCGGGGCAGGTGAGCATTTTCGGCCGGTCGCCCGCGCTGCCCGCCAGCCGGCGCGACATCGGCTTCATCCCGGGCGACCTGCGGCTGCACGGCGAGCTGACCGGCCACGCCACCCTGGACTTCTTCGCGCGCTTCCATCCGGACCGGCCGCCCCGGCTGCGCGGGGTGCTGCAGGAGGCGCTCGCGCTCGACCAGGGCACGCTGCGGCGCCGGGTGAAATTCCTCTCGCACGGCACCCGGCAGAAACTCGGGCTGCTGATCGCCATGCAGCACGACCCGCCGCTGCTGCTGCTGGACGAGCCCAGCAACGGGCTGGACCCGCTGGTGCAGAAGTCCTTCCGCGAGCTGATCCGGGACTTTGCCGCGCGGGGCGCCTCGGTGCTGTTCTCTTCCCACGTGCTCTCGGAGGCCGAGGACGTGTGCCGGCGGGTGGCCATCCTGCGCGCCGGCTCGCTGGTGGCGCTCGAGACCATCGACAACCTGCGGGCCCGGGTGGTGCGCTGCCTGAGCGCGCGCCTGCAGGACGAGGTGCCGGCCGGCCTGGACGCGTTGCCCGGCGTGGTGCGCTGCGAGGCGTCCGGCCGCGAGCTGAAGCTGTGGCTGCGCGGTGACCTCAATCCCGTGCTGCGCGCGCTGGCCGCCGCGGGAGTGACGGCCATGGTTTTCCCGGAGCCCGAGCTGGAGGACATCTTCCTCGGCTACTACGCGGGGGAGGCGCCGGCGCATGGGTAACCTGTTCGGCCGCCTGGCCGCCCGGCACCGCGCGTTCATCCTGGCCCTCGCCTGGTTCACGGGCGGGTTCCAGTTCCTGATGTGCGCCGTGGTCGCGGAGCTGCACCTGGAGAGCGTGCTCGCGCAGCTCATGAACTTCGTGCCGCAGGTGCTTCGCGGAGCGCTCGAGCTGGTGCTGCTGGGCGGGT
>VEPF01000461.1 GCA_012027055.1 Gemmatimonadota bacterium
CCGCTGCGCATACAGGCTTACCGGCGCTTGGAGTTCCCAGCGCGTCGCGTTGAAGACGAGGTCGTTGTCCTCGCGGTCGATCATGCGCTGGTAGTCCAGCGGTCCGGCCGTGTACAGCTTCGGCATGGGCTGCCCGGCCCCGGTCACGACCGCCGCCGACCGCTCCGCGGCGCCCGGCGTGACATCGCAGATCGCCTTGATCTCGACGCCCGGGATCTTCACGAAGTTCTCGACGTGACTGCTGCCCTGGTGGCCCACACCCACGAAGCCCATCCGTACCGTCTCGAGCGGCGCCGCCGGGGGGATGTCGGCGAACGCGGCGGCGCGGTGCGGCGGCGCGGCCGCCAGCGCGCCCCGGTCCAGGCTCAGCCCCACTCCGGCCAGCGCTGCCGTCTTCAGGAAATCCCTGCGATCGAACCGCTCGCTCATGTCGCCTCCAGACGTTTCGGGCGGAGTCCGGCCGCCGTAATACCGCCCGGCCGGAGCGGGAGACACACTGCAGAAGAGTGGAACGTGCCCCCACCCGGCGCAATCCACGGTCGCCGCCGGCGCGCGCCGGTCCGCTCCTGGTCTTGACCCGCCGGGAGGGGCGATCTCCCATGCCCAGCCAGGCCCCCATCGCGCCCGGGGCGCTGCGGTCGGCAGCGGTCGCGCGGAACGCCGGCGCGAGCGGAACGGGACGTCATTCCGAATCAGCCAGCCAGGGCACAGGTCCATGGAAACCTCGCGGGAGCGCATACCGGTAGTGGTGCTGGAGTACGGCCAGATCAACAGGCACGTGGCCCAGCGTATCGCCGAGCTGCTCCGCACGGACCGAGCGACCGGAGAGCGCACCGAGCAGGGACTGGCCCCGGGCAGCACGCCCATCGGCATCTACCGCGAGCTGATCCGCATGCACCGGGAGGAGGGACTCGACTTCAGCGACGTCGTGACCTTCAATCTCGACGAGTACTATCCGATGGCGCCGGACAGCATCCACTCGTATCACCGCTTCATGTGGGAGAACCTGTTCGACCACGTGAACATCCGGCCGGAGAACGTGCACATCCCGCGCGGCGACCTGCCGCGCGATCAGGTCGAGGCGCATACCCGCTGGTACGAGCAGGCAATCCGGGAGGTGGGCGGCATCGACTTCCAGATCCTCGGTATCGGCCAGACCGGCCACATCGGCTTCAACGAGCCCGGCTCCAGTCCGGCCAGCCGGACTCGCCTGATCGCGCTCGACGGCATCACCCGGCGAGGGGCGGCCGCCGACTTCTTCGGTGAGGAGAACGTGCCCACCGAAGCCATCACCATGGGCGTGGCCAGCATCCTGGATGCCCGCGAGATCGCTCTGATCGCGACTGGCGAGCACAAGTCCCGCGTGATCCGCCGGGCCGTGGAGGGCGAGATCGCGCCGGACGTCGCGGCCACGTACCTCCAGCAGCACCCGCGCGCCACCATCTACGTGGATCCGGCCGCCGCCGAAGACCTGACGCGCGTCAAGCTGCCCTGGCTCATCGGCGACGTGCGCTGGAACCGCAAGCGCGAGCTCGACGCCGTGATCTGGTTGAGCGAGATCACGAAGAAGAGTGTGCTCAAGCTGGAGCCGAACGATTACCGGGAGAACCACCTGTCCGCGCTCATGTCCCGGTGGGGAACCGCCGGGGCCCTGAACGGCGAAGTGTTCAATGCCCTGATCTCCAAGATTCGGGGCCGCAGCAAGCTGCCCGCCGGGAAGAAGATCATCGTCTTCAGTCCGCACCCCGACGACGATGTCATCTCCATGGGCGGCATCCTCAACAAGCTGCATCAGAACGGCAACCAGATCACTGTCGCGTACCAGACCTCGGGCAACATCGCGGTCTTCGACCACGAGGTCCGCCGCTACCTGATGTTCGTCAGCCTGTTCGGCCGCGACTTCGAGGTGCGCAGCCCGGAAGCCCGCCAGGTGATCGCCGAGGTCGAGCGCTTCCTGGCGAGCAAGCATCCCGGCGACGTCGATATCGAGGCCGTCCAGAAGATCAAGAAGTCTATCCGCGAGACCGAGGCGGTGAGCGGGATCGAGACCTTCGGCATGACCCGCGAACAGGCCCGCTTCCTCAATCTGCCCTTCTACCAGACCGGCAAAGTCCGCAAGGACCCGATCGGCGAGGCCGATGTCCGGATCGTGCTCGAGCTACTCGACCAGCAGCAGCCCGAGCTGGTCTTCGTCGCGGGCGACCTGAGCGATCCCCACGGCACGCACCGGATGTGCTTGGAAGCGGTGCACGAAGCGCTCGCCCGCTATCGCGGCCCGCAGCCGGAGATCTGGTACTACCGTGGCGCCTGGGAGGAGTGGCCGGTCTCGACCGCGGACGTGCTGGTGCCGCTCTCGGAAGAAGAGCTGCGCATCAAGACTCTGGCCATCTTCAAGCACCAGAGCCAGAAGGACCGGGCGCCGTTCCCCGGCCTGGACGAGCGGGAATTCTGGGAGCGGGTGCAGGAGCGCAACCAGGCCACGGCCGCGATTCTGGATCGCCTCGGTCTGCCCGAGTACTACGCCATGGAGGCGTACGTGGTCCGCAAGGGCGGGGAACCGCTCCAGACCTTCACCATCGCCACCAGCGAGCTGGGCGAGGCGGAACCGCCGCTAGCGGCTGCCGCCCACCCGTGAGAGCACCCGGTTCCGTTCCGCACGGAGCAGGGTGATCACGTTGCGCCAGGCGTCACTTTCTTCCGCGCTGTAGCGGACCGTGATCGGCTGGTCGTAGTCGATGGGCGACTCGAAGGCGAACAGCGCGCTCTGGTTGTCCTGCTGCTGCAGCCGTTGACTGCCCCAGCCGGTGGTGATAGGAAAGATGCCGACCGGGCGCAGCAGCTGCCCCTGGTGCAGCAGCTGCACATCCTCGGGCTGGAACGCCACGTCCGGCTGGTAGCTGAAGAACGACACCAGGAACAGCTCGGGCGAACGCGCCGTTCGGGCCGCCGCTTCCTCCCGCCGCGACTCCGCCAGACCGTGCAGGCGATTGTACGTGTCGGGTGCCAGCAGCCGGATCACGCTCTCGCTCAGCGGCGTCACCTTCACCAGCAGCGGTCCGCTCCGGAGCGCCACCGTGACCTGGTCCTGCTTGAGCGTGCCGTAGCCGGGCGGTACCAGCGCCTCCTGCGGCACCGGCCGGACCGTGGCCCGAGTCGAATCTGGTATGGCGGCCGCTGTGCAGGCCGCCACCACGGCGCCCGTGAGCAGCAACGCCGGCACTCGGGATCGCCGCTCCGCATTCCGCGTCATTGCCGTGCCTCGCCTAGCAGGGTCCTGATGCTGTCCAGCAGTTCGTCACGTCCCTCCCCGGTCGCGGCCGAAAACGGCACCGCCTGATCGGGATCGATCCCCAGCTCGGCGATCGCCTCGGTCAGTTTGGCCACCCGCTCGGCGCTGCGCAGCTTGTCCACCTTGGTCAGTGCGAACAGCGTGGGCAGGCCCGTTTGCGCCAGGTACTCCAGCATGCGGTGGTCCTCCACCGAGGGTCCGTGGCGCACGTCGATCAGTTGTACCACCCCCCGCAGCTCGGGCGTTCCCGCCAGGTAAGTCTCGATCAACGGCCGCCAGCGGCGCCGGATCTCCAGCGGCACGCGCGCGAAGCCATATCCCGGGAGATCCACCAGGAAGAACTCGTGGTCGCGGCCGGCATCCCGCACCCCGATCCGGTAGAAGTTGACTTCCTGGGTCTTGCCCGGAGTGGCCGAGACGCGCGCCACGCGGGTGCGGGTGCGTCCGAGCAGCCGGTTGATCAGACTGGACTTCCCGACATTGGACCGGCCCGAGAACGCGATCTGCGGCAGGCCCGCCGGCGCTGGCCCGCCCGGCACGGCCACCGCCCCCGCGAACTCCACGGAGCGGATCGTGAAGCGACCGCCGTCGACGGCAAGGGCCCGCTGCCCAGAGGCTGCGGGCCCGTCCGGCGCGCCCTGCACCCGTCTGCTCATGCTTCCTTCTTCTTGGTCTCCGGGTGCAGCACCAGCAGGGGCGGGATGCCGTCGGTCACGCACTCGGGCGTCACCACCACCTCCCGCACGTCCGTGCGCGACGGGATCTCGAACATCACGTCCCGCATGATCTCCTCCAGCACCGCCCGCAGCCCGCGTGCGCCCGTGCCGCGCTCCAGCGCCCTGGCCGCGACTTCCTTGATCGCGTCCGCGTCCAACGTGAGATGAATGCCTTCCACCTCGAACATCTTCTGGTACTGCTTGACCAGCGCGTTCTTGGGTTCCTGTAGAATGCGGATCAGCGCGGCTTCGTCCAGCGAGTCGAGCGTTACCAGCACCGGCAAGCGGCCCACCAGCTCGGGAATCAGGCCGAATCGCAGCATGTCGTCCGGTTCCACCCCGCGCGGCGGATTAGCCGGATCGTAGTCGCTCCCCGGCGCTTCAGCCGCGAACCCAATGCGCCGGTGCCCCCGCCGCTGCTCCACGATCTTCTCCAGCCCGTCGAACGCCCCGCCGCAGATGAAGAGGATGTTGCGGGTGTTGATCTGGATGTACTCCTGTTGCGGATGCTTGCGCCCGCCCTGCGGCGGCACCGAGGCCACCGTCCCTTCCAGGATCTTGAGCAGCGCCTGCTGCACACCCTCGCCGGAAACATCCCGCGTGATGCTCGGGTTCTCCGACTTGCGGGCGATCTTGTCGATCTCGTCGATGTAGACGATGCCCCGCTCGCATTCCGCGATGTTGAAATCGGCTGCCTGCAGCAGCCGCACCAGGATGTTCTCCACATCCTCGCCGACGTACCCCGCCTCCGTGAGCGTGGTCGCATCCGCGATCGTGAACGGGACCTGCAGCACCCGCGCCAGAGTTTGCGCCAGCAGTGTCTTGCCCACCCCGGTCGGACCGATCAGCAGGATGTTGGACTTCTCGATCTCGACATCGTCCAGCACGCCGTGGTGATTGATCCGCTTGTAGTGGTTGTAGACCGCCACCGCCAGCGATTTCTTGGCCTCCTCCTGGCCGATCACGTAGTCGTCCAGAAAGGACTTGATCACCCGGGGTGTGGGGATGCGCGGTACCGCGTCGGCTGCTTCCCGCTCTTCCTCCTCGGCCAGGATCTCGTTGCAGAGCGACACGCATTCGTTGCAGATGTAGACCGAGGGGCCCGAGATGAACTTCTTGACGGACTCCTTCGACTTGCCGCAGAAGGAACACCGCAGGTGCTTTTCGCTCGCCATCGCCGTGGCTCCTACTTTTCCTGTCCGGCGCCCCCCGCATCTGCGGTCACCACTTCGCCGCGATGCGAGACCACGTGGTCGATCAGGCCGTATTCCTTCGCTTCCAGTGGGCTCATGAAACGGTCGCGGTCCACGTCATCCGCGATCCGCTCCGGAGTCTGGCCGGTGTGCTGCGCCAGGATCTGGTTCAAGCGGTCGCGGGCATAGATGATTTCCCGGGCCTGCACCTCGATGTCCGCCGCCGTTCCCTGGCTGCCGCCCGACGGCTGGTGGATCATGATGCGGGAGTTGGGGAGGGCACTGCGCTTTCCGGGCGAGCCGGTGGCCAGCAGCAGCGCGCCCATCGAGGCCGCCAGCCCCATGCACATGGTCGCGACCGGGGCCTTCATGTACTGGATCGTGTCGTAAATCGCCAGGCCGGCGTAAACGGAGCCGCCGGGCGAGTTGATGTAGAGGTAGACGTCCTTCTCGGGGTCCTCGGCTTCGAGGAACAGCAACTGCGCGATCACGATGTTCGCAACGTTGTCATCGATGGGCGAGCCGAGAAAAATGATGCGATCCATCAGCAGGCGGCTGAAGATGTCGTAGCTGCGCTCGCCCCGGCTGCTGCGCTCGATCACATAAGGCGGATAGATGGCCATGTGCTCCGTGCTGGTGGTGCCGAGCGGGGGCCGCCCTCGGGCCGCCCCCGGGGCTCTACTCGATCGTGGACAGTGATTTCAGGTAGTCGAATACCTTTTCCTCGGTTATCTCCCGGTCGATCTCGTCCAGCCGGCCGCTCTTGCGCAGCTGCGCGGTCACTTCCGCGGCCGGCCGCCCCAGTCGCTCGGCGATGCCGCTCACGCGGTCCTGTACTTCCGCCGGAGTAGCGTCCAGCCCCTCCAGCTCCGCCACGCGCTCGATCACCAGCATCCGCTGCAACGCCTGCTCGGCTGCCGGCCAGGCCTGCTGCCGGAGCCCGGCCAGCCGCTCCGGATCGGCGCCCTCCCGCGCGGGGAGCATCGCCTCCACGTATTTCTTCACCATGGAGTAGGGCACCTCGAACGGGTTGGCCTGGACGATCTCGTGTAGCAGCTGCCCGCGCACCTTCTGCTCCGCGGCTTTCTCACTCTCCTTGCGCAGGTCCGCGCGCACCTGCTCGCGCAGCTCCGCCAGCGAGCCGAAGTTCCCCAGACCCCGGGCGAAATCGTCATCCAGTTCGGGCGCGTGCGCTTCCTTCACCTCCAGCACGTGCATCCGCATGCGGTGCGGCCTGGTTCCCTGCGCCGGATCGTCCGCGGCCACTGGGAGCTCCATGTCGTACTCGCCGCTTTCGCCCGGCCGCAACTGGCGCAGCACCGCCTCGATCGCCGGCACCGCCTGCCCCTGCCCGATCACCACCTGGTACCGCCGCGGCACGGCCGGTGTGGCTTCCGTGGCATCGTCCAGCGGGGTCACCTCGAAGTCCACCAGGTCACCGTCGCCCGCGAGCCTCGCCTCCGCCGGATGGTAGTGCGTCCGCTCCTCGCGCAGGCGCCCGATCACTTCCTCCACCTGGGCCTCGGTGGCCCTGGGCTCATCGCGCCGCAACCGGAACCCGCCAATGCGCTCCAGCTCGAGTTCGGGCCGCACCTCGACATCGACGTGGAAGGTCAGATCGCTGCCCGGCTGGTATTCGATCTCGCCGATGCTCCCTTCGGTGATCGGCTTCAGGCCTTCCCGTTGAATCGCGTCCCGGTAAGCCGCTCCGATCGCCTGCTCGACCGCCTGCTGCTGGAGCGCCGCACCGAAGCGCTTCTCCATCACCTGCGGCGGCACCTTGCCCTTGCGGAAGCCCGGCAGCTTGGTGCTCTTCGCGAGTCGTTGTACGGCCGTCTTCCGTTCCTGCTCGATGCGTTCGGCGGGAATCGTGATGGTCAGACGCCGCGCCCACGCGCTCGGGCTCTCGGTCGTTACCTGGATGTCGGTGGTCTCGGTCGTCACTCTCGGTCCATGGCCCTTGGCACTGTCGTTGATGCGAAAGGGGGGACTCGCACCCCCCC
>VEPF01000282.1 GCA_012027055.1 Gemmatimonadota bacterium
GACTGGACACGCGGAGCACCGGAGAGGGGGCGCACCACACGTACTTCGATGCCGAGGAAGGCGGACTGAACGCGCTCTTCGGCGGACACTATGCCACGGAGACGTTCGGAGTCCGTGCCCTGGCCGCCCACGTGGCGACCCGTTTCGGAATGGAGTGGGAATTCCTGGATCTGCCGACCGGGACCTGAGCGGTCCCGGTTTCCGCGGCACGGATTCAGCGACCGACGGCCTGGCGGGCAGTGGCTTCGTATTCCGGCAGGATCCGCTCGTGATCGACGTATTCCTGCAGCGTCTTGCCCTTTTCTTTCCCGTATGCATCGAGGTAGTGCTGCCAGTACTGTCGGGCGGCGGCGGAATCGCCCTGCCGGGCGGATGCTTCCGCAGCGGAGGCGAGTGCCAGCAGGTGGTCTGGGTATGTGTCCAGAATACGCCGGGCAGTGGCCAGTCCGGCACCGGCATCGCCGCTGAGGGTTTCCAGCATGGCGAGGTGGTAGAGGCCATCGTGGTCCAGTTCGATGGCGCGGTATGCCTGGAGCGCCATGGGCAAGAACATGCTTATCTGTGCCGTGTCGCCGGCCTCGCGGGCCGTCATGATGCGATTGAACAGCCGGTCCGCCTGCTCGCGGGGAGTGCCGGACAGCGGTCCGGGCGCGGCATCGGTGACCGCGGCGCCAGGTGTCTCCGAGAGCGACACGCCGGCGGGCGCCGGCGTCTGCTTCCGGCCGAACGCCATGTCGATGCCCAGCGCGAGGATGAGGACTGCGAGGACGGAGGCGGCTATGTACCAGCCCAGGTTACCGGAGGTGACGCGGGCCGGGGCGGTGGCTCCGGCGACGCGCGCGCCGCACTGCGTGCAGAAACGGGTGCCGGGCGTGAGCCGGGCCCCGCACGCGGAGCACTGGCCGGCCTGGAGCGGCGTGCCGCAATGGGAGCAGAACCTGCCCTGGGATTCCTTACCGCAGCCGGGACATTTCATACGGGCGAAAAGCTAGCGACGCCCCCGGGGTGCCGTCTAGTTTCGCCCGACCAACCCAGCACCGGATGAGAGCATGAACGAGCCAACGGACGTGCGGTCGGACCGCGAGCGGGAGGCCGAAGGCCGCGGAATGGTGGCGCCGCCGGAGTTCCCGAAGCGGGCCGTCGAAGCCACGGAAGACGAGCGGTTGCTGCAGCGCCACCCGCATCGTCTGCCGGACACCCCGAGCGAAGCGTGGCGGGTGTTCCGGATCATGGGGGAGTTCGTGGAGGGTTTCGACAAGCTGGGCGGCATTGGCCCGGCGGTGACGATCTTCGGCAGTGCCAGGACGAAGCCCGATCACCCGGAATACGCGGCGGCACAGGAGACTGCGCGGCGGCTGGCCGCGGCCGGGTTCACGATCATCACGGGCGGCGGTCCGGGCATCATGGAAGCTGCCAACCGGGGCGCCTGGGAAGCGGGCGGCGAATCGGTGGGCTGCAACATCGAGCTGCCCTTCGAGCAGGGGACGAACCGGTACGTGGAGACGGCCGTGAACTTCCACTACTTCTTCGTCCGGAAGATGATGTTCGTGAAGTACGCGGAAGCGTTCGTGATCTTCCCGGGCGGCTTCGGGACGATGGATGAGCTGTTCGAGTCGCTGACGCTGATCCAGACCGGCAAGGTGCGGAACTTCCCGGTGGTGCTGTTCGGCAGCCACTACTGGGACGGCCTCATCGAGTGGATACGCGGTCCGATGCTGCAGGGGCACAAGGTGCTGGCGGATGACCTCTCGATCATGGCCGTGACCGACTCGCCGGAATACGCAGCCGGCATCATCGTCGCGAACTACGAGGAGAACTGCCGGCGGGCGAAAGCCGAATACCGGCGCCGGGGCGGCAACGCCGGCATGCCCCTGCCGCCCGCGCTCCACCCGCCGACGCCGCCCGCGGCCGGGGAGCGGGGTTGAGCGGCAGGGCTGCATGCGGATCACGGAGCGGGTGCTGGCTGGGGTTACTGGAGAACCTGGCGTGGGAGTGAGAGGCGAGCGCCCGGAACGAAACCGCGCCAGCACGTGCCCGCCCCGGTGGCGGGTACGAGCCCAGGCAGCAGCGGCGCCGGGAGGCATTGAGCGATGCGCATAGCGATCACGGGAGTATCCGGTTTCGTCGGGCGCGCCCTGGTGGCCAGCTTCGCAGCGCGCGGCGATGACGTCACGCGGGTGGTGCGGAGCTACGGTGCGATTCCTCCGGACGAACGCACCGTGATCTGGCAGCCGACGCAGGGGAGCATCGAGCGTGCCGGGCTGGAGGCGCAGGACGTCGTCATCCACTTGGCGGGGGAGAGCCTCGCGGGGGTATGGACCCGGGCCAAGAAGCAGCGCATCCGGGACAGCCGGGAGCTTGGCACCGCCCTGCTCGCGCGCACCCTGGCCGGGCTGCGGCAGCCGCCGCGAGTGCTGATCTCTGCCTCCGGCATGAACTTCTACGGCAGTCGCGCGGAGGCGGTGGACGAGACCGCCGCGGCCGGCACGGGGTTCCTGGCGGATGTCGTGAAGCTCTGGGAGGGGGCCACGCTGCCGGCGCGGAATGCCGGCATCAGGGTACTGCACATGCGGTTCGGGAACGTGCTGCACCCCGATGGCGGCCTGCTCGCCCTGCTGGTGCCACTCTGCCGCCTGGGCCTCGGCGCCCCGTTCGGCAATGGCCGGCAGCCCTGGCCGTGGATCGCCCGGGCCGAGATCGCCCCGGCCATCCTGCACCTGCTGGAGCACACCGCGATCTCCGGCCCGGTGAATATCGTGGCTCCCGACGCGGAGACGAACCAGGAGTTCAAGGGGGCGCTCGCGGCCGCCGCGGGACGCCGGAGCTACCTGCGGGTGCCGTCCTTCGCGGCCCGCCTGGCGCCGGGGGGGATGGCGGATGAGCTGTTGTTGGGCGGAGCTCCGGTAGTCCCGCGGGTACTGCTGGAGAGCGGGTACCGCTTCCAGTGGCCGAGCCTGCGGCCGGCGCTGGACGCCATGCTGTGAGGGGACCAAGGGACAAGAGCCAAGGACCAGGCGCCAGGTGGGGGAAAGAGACAGGGGCCAAGATGCGATGCGCGCGGGGGCTGGGAACTAGCCTCGGGCGGACGCGGGTCTCCGGGCCTTGGATCCCGGGGGACCGGAAAGTAACTTTTTCAGCTCGGCGTACCGCGGGAAAGGCTTGATGGCGAACGGCGATCGGCAGGCCGGCAGGGGATACGCACCGGCCGGGAAAGACACCGGCCTAGTGAAGTCGAAGGGTACGGCCCGGTTGCCGATCCTGGAAGGCGAGGCGCTGCCGCTGGGCACGCGCAAGCCCGGCTGGCTCAAGGTGCGCTCGCCCGGTGGGCACAACTACCTGCGTCTCAAGCAGATGATGCGCGGCCTCAACCTGCACAGCGTCTGCGAGGAAGCAGGCTGCCCGAACATGGGCGAGTGCTGGGAGAGCGGCACGGCGACCTTCCTGATCCTGGGGGACGTTTGCACGCGCGCGTGCAAGTACTGCGCGATCGCCCACGGCATGCCCACGGAGCTGGACCGGGACGAGCCCCGCCGGGTGGCGGAGGCGGCGGTTGTCCTGCGGCTGCACCACGTGGTTATCACCAGCGTCAACCGGGACGAGTTGCCGGATGGCGGCGCCGGCATCTTCGCGGAGACAATCCGGTTGTGCCGGGAAACCCGGCCGGGGATGTCGATCGAAGTGCTGATCCCCGATTTCAAGGGTGATGAAGCGGCCCTGCGGGTAGTCGTGGCCGCGCGCCCGGACATTCTCAACCACAACCTCGAGACGGTGGAGCGGCTCTACCCCTGGGCCAGGCCGGGGGGACGGTACTGGCGGAGCATCTCCTTCCTGGGCGCGGCGAAGCGGATCGATCCGGACATGCTGACCAAGTCGGGGATCATCCTGGGGCTGGGTGAGACCCGGGAAGAAATCCGCCAGGCGCTCGCCGACCTGCGGCGGGCGGCCGTGGACATCGTGACCCTTGGGCAGTACCTGCGCCCCACGGTGCACCACGCGCCGGTGGCCCGCTGGGTAACGCCCGAGGAGTTTGCGGAGTGGAAGCGGATCGGTGAGCTGGAGCTGGGGTTCGCGCACGTCGAAGCGGGACCGCTGGTGCGCTCGAGCTACCACGCGGAAACGCAGGCGCGTACGGCCACGGCCGGAGCGGCGGGCGAGATCAGCGAGATCCTGGAAGCGGACCTGCCGGCGCCGACGGAAAACCCGGCTTGGCGTCAGCTGGTACAGATCCGGCCCGGGCGGGCAACCGGTTGACGGGAGCGTGCCGTCCGCGTGCCGGTGCGGCCGGCGCGCACGCCGGGCGGCGGCAGCGCAATTGATGAGGGGGCAAATGGCGAAAGTGCGTGCGGGTGTGGCAGGGCAGCCGACCGACCGTGCCAACGGCGGGGGCTCGGAGGTAGCCGGCCTGGCGGGTCTGAACCGGACCGAGCTACACGAGCTGCTGTACCAGATGCTGCTCGGCCGCCGGTTCGAGGAGAAGACCGCCGAAGCCTACGCGGTGGGCAAGATCGGCGGCTTCTGTCACCTCTACATCGGGCAGGAAGCGGTGGCGGTGGGAGCCTTCTCCTGCCTTCGCAAGGAAGACTACGTGATCTCCGCCTACCGCGAGCACGTCCAGGCGCTGGTCAAGGGCATGTCGGCGCGCGAGGTCATGGCGGAGCTGTACGGGCGCAGCGGCGGCTGCTCGAAGGGCAAGGGCGGCTCGCTGCACATGTCCAGCGCGGAGTACAACTTCATGGGCGGCTGGGGCATCGTGGGCGGGCAGATCCCGCTGGCGACCGGCCTCGGCTGGGCGATCAAGTACCGGGGTCAGGACCGGGTCTGTCTGTGCTTCATGGGCGAAGCGGCGGTGAACCAGGGCGCGTTCCACGAGTCGTTGAACATGGCGGCGCTCTGGAAGCTGCCGGTCATCTACATCGTCGAGAACAACCGCTTCGGGATGGGCACGGCCTGGGAGCGGGCCTCGTCGCTGTACGACATCTCGCAGAAGGCCAACGCGTACGACATGCCTGCCGCGGTGGCTGACGGGATGGACGTTTTGTCCATGCGCGCGACCGTGCTGGAAGCGGTCGAGCGAGCCAGGCAGGACAAAGTCCCGACGCTCATCGAGGCGCGCTGCTATCGCTTCATGGGGCATTCCATGTCGGACCCGGTGCACGGCGTGTACCGGACCAGAGAAGAAGTCGAAGAGCACAAGGCGCGCGATCCGATCCGGGCGTTCGCGGATCGCCTTGAGGAAGCGGGACTCCTCACGGAGGACGAGCTGAAGGCGCTGGACGCGCGGGCCCACGCGGCGGCGGATGACGCCGCGGCGTTTGCGGACGGCTCGCCCGAGCCAGGGCCGGAGCAGCTCTATGCCGACGTCTACGCGCAGGTGAACGAGCACGGCCGGCTCTTCTTCGATCGGCAGAACCGGGCCGCGACCGGCGGGCCACAGGGGTGAAGGGGACGGCGACGACATGGCGGTGAAGACCTACCGCGAGGCGCTGAACGAGGCGCTCGCGGAAGAAATGCGGCGCGATCCGGACGTCTTCCTGATGGGCGAAGAGGTCGGGAGGTACAACGGCGCCTACAAGGTTTCGAAAGGCCTGCTCGACGAGTTCGGCGACACCCGCGTCGTGGACACGCCGATCACCGAGCTGGGCTTCGCCGGGCTGGGCGTGGGGGCGGCCATGGCAGGACTCCGGCCCGTGATCGAGTTCATGACCCACAACTTCGCGATGCTCGCGTGGGACCAGGTGTTCAACAGCGCCGCGAAGGTGCACTACATGACGGGCGGGCAGTTCAAATGCCCGATCGTGTTCCGGGGGCCGGACGGGGCGGCCCTGCAGCTCGCGGCCCAGCACTCCCAGGCGGTCGAGGCCACCTACGCGCACTTCCCGGGCCTGAAAGTGGTGGTGCCCGGCACGCCCGCCGATGCCAAGGGTCTGCTCAAGGCCGCCATCCGCGATGATGATCCGGTGGTGGTGCTGGAATCCGAGTTGCTCTACGCCACCAAGGGGGAAGTCCCCGACGACGAGGATTTCATCATTCCGCTGGGCGTGGCGGAAGTGAAGCGCGAGGGGCAGGACGTCACCCTGATCACGCACGGCAAGATGATCCACAGCTGCCTGCAGGCGGCGGCCCGGCTGGCACAACAGCAGATCAGCGCGGAGGTGATCGACCTGCGCTCCCTGCGTCCGCTGGATGGGGAAGCGATCCTGCGCAGCGTTCACAAGACCGGCCGGGCGGTATACGTCGAAGAGGGCTGGCCCTACGTGGGCATTGGCGCGGAGGTAGTCAACATCATCCAGCAGGAGGCCTTCGACTACCTGGACGCGCCAGTGGGACGGGTGACGCAAGCGGACGTGCCCATGCCGTACGCGAAGCAGCTGGAGAAGCTGGCCAAACCCTCGGTCGAACTGATCGTGGCGGCGTGTCAGCAGGTCACGTATCGCTGAGCAGGCGAGCAAGGCTGCACGATTCCCGGCGCGCGCCGCTCGGCGCGCCCGCACGGTAAGGCGAACGCAATGCCGACGAAAGTACACATGGAAGCGCTGTCCCCGACCATGGAAGAGGGGCAGCTGGTGCGCTGGCTGAAGCACGAAGGCGATGCCGTCCAGGAAGGCGAGATCCTGGCGGAGATCGAGACCGACAAGGCCACCATGGAGCTGGTGGCGCGCGGCTCCGGCGTGCTCACGGGCGTGCACCTGAGCGAGGGTCAGACCGCCCCCGTAGGGACGGTCATCGCCTACATCGCGGAACCGGGCGAGGCGGTGCCGGCAGGGGAGACCGGCGAGGCACCGCGCGAACCGGCCGCAGTCACCGCGGCGGGCGTTCACGAAGCGGCAGCACCGGCGGAAGCGGCGGCGCCCGCGCCGGAGGGAGACGCGCGCGTGAAGGCATCGCCGCTGGCGCGGCGCCTGGCGGCGGAATCCGGTATTGCGCTCGCGGCCGTGAGGGGGACTGGGCCGGGGGGGCGGATCGTGCGGCGGGACATCGAGGTGGTCGCGCGCGCCACGCCCGCGCCGGCGCCCTGGACGGGTCCGGACGTGGAAGAGGTGCCGGTCACGCAGATGCGGAAGACGCTCGCGCAGCGGCTGGTCTCGTCGATCGGACCGGAACCGACCATCAAACTCACAATCGAAGTCGACGCGCCCCGGATG
>VEPF01000220.1:0-975 GCA_012027055.1 Gemmatimonadota bacterium
GTAGAACCCGTGCGGGCGCGCCCTGTTAGCCTGCGCCGCGCCGCGGCCGCTGGCGCTCGCGATCACCGGCGCGATGCGGACCACGGGCCGGTTCCGGCGCGGGGCGGTGGGCTCCTGAAAGGCGGTGGCCGCGCCCCTGGCAGGCGGGTCGGCCGAGGCGGATGCCCGGCCGCACGCGGAGGCGGTCAACGCGAGGAGGGGGAACAGAGCGAGGAATTGCCGCAACGAATTCGCCTTGGCTGTGCAGGTGCGGCGCCACGACCCCGGCGCCCGGTACTGCCCTGCGAAGAGAATCCGGACTGTTGCCAGCTATCGGCAGAATACTAACGGCGGCGCCCCGGGTTCCCAACCAGTGACCGGCGGCGTGCGGAGGGCGGCGAGTGGCTTGCGCGCGGGGGCGATGCGGTCAGCGTCCCGCCGGGTGGTCCGGGGCGGCAGACGTCGGATTCGGGGCCACCGGGCCGGCGGCGATGGCAGCGCCGGCCGCGGGCGCCGCTGCGGCGGTGACCAGGTAGTCCCGGCAGAAATGGTCGGAGCGCGCGGCCGCGGCCGGTGTGCCCAGGTAGTGCGTGGTACCGGCCACCAGCCAGATCACGTCATCCGCGGTGGCCAGCAAGGTGCTGGTCTCGTGCCCCGTGGCCACCGCCGCGCCGCCGGTGGCGGCGCGCGCGCGCAGCGCCGCCTTAAGCAGCTCGGTATCGCTGGGGGCGCTGCCCCGGAACGGCGCATCCGCCAGGAGACAGGTGGGACTGCGAGTGAGCACGGCCGCAAACTCCGCACGCCGCCGTTCTCCGCCCGAGAGCTGCCCGGGGAAGGAATGCACCAACGGCTCGAGCCGCAGCAAAGCCACCGCGTCCGCCAGCCGGTGCGTACCGCGGAAGCTGGCGGCCAGCCATTGCAGCGCCTGGCCTACGGTCCAGCGCCAGGGCAGCAGCTCCTCGAACGGGAGATAGAAGAGACCCCGCCGGGCGAGCT
>VEPF01000220.1:985-1676 GCA_012027055.1 Gemmatimonadota bacterium
GGGCGAGCTGGGCGAGCCGCGGCCGCTCCCAGCAGCCGCCCGCGAAGTGCACCGCGCCCGAGTCGGCCGCAAGCAGGCCGGCCCCGATGCGGAGCAGCGTGGTCTTGCCGCTGCCGTTGCGGCCGAAGAGTGCGGTCACCCGTCCACGCGCCGCCCAGAGCGACGCCGAGGTCAGCACCGGCCGCCGGCCGAAGCGCTTGCAGATCGAGTCGGCAGCGAAGCCGGCGTCCATCAGCGCAGCACCCGGAACAGTGCTTCCAGCCCGAGCAACAGCACGGCCAGCGGTCCGAGCAGCACCGCCGTACCGATCCCCGCGTTGGCGCGGAACACCAGCTCCCGCATGGCCCGCGCGTGCAGCTGCTCGATGGCCAGCACGCAGCCGATCAGCACCAGCGCCGCCACCGGCCGCAGCTCCGGTTCGTGCAGCTGATGCGCCAGCCCCTCCAGCACCGCGCGGAGGACCAGCCAGGCGAGCGTACTCCGGACCAGCACCCGGCGGACGAGCGGTCGGTAGAGGAAATGCGGAACCCCGGGTGAGCCCGGCGGCCAGGCGGCCGCCGCGTCAGGAACCGAGTGCGTGCGGTAAGTCACGGCGGATGGGACTCCCCGCGCCCGCCCGAAGTTCCCCTTCCCGTTCCCGTTCCCGGCCGTTCCTCAGTTCGCCAGCCGCGCCCTCGCCGCCTGCGCCTCG
>VEPF01000220.1:1686-7141 GCA_012027055.1 Gemmatimonadota bacterium
CTGCGCCGCCGGCTCGACGCCCTCGGCGATGGCGTCGATGGCCATGCTGTCGCCGAGCGCCATGATGGTCTGGACCACGGCGCGGCTGTTCTCCTGGTCCAGCTGGCGCACGAAGTCGGGCGCGATCTTCACGCCCGAGATGGGCAGCTCCTTGAGCTCCTGCAGCGAGGAGTAGCCGGTGCCGAAGTCGTCGATGCAGATCTGGATGCCGCGCGCGCGGATCGCGGTCAGCAGCCGGGCGGCCTGCTCGCAGTCCTGCGCCACCACGCTCTCGGTCACGTCGAGCCGCAGGCACCCGGGCTCGAGGCCGGTCTCCTGCAGGATCAGGTCGAGCTTCTGCAGCAGGTTGGGCTGCAGGAACTGGCGCGGCGAGAAGTTCACGCTCATGCTGAGCCGCACCGCGCTCTCCGGGTATTCCAGCTGCCAGGCGCGCAGCTGCCGGCAGGCCTCGCGCAGCACCCACCAGCCGATCTCCACGATCGCCCCGGTCCGCTCCGCGAGTGCCAGGAAGTCGGCCGGCAGCAGCACGCCCCGCTCCGGGTGCGCCCAGCGCAGCAGGGCCTCCATGCCGGCCACGTTGCCGCCGTCGAGCGCGACCACCGGGTGGTAGTGGATCGCCAGCTGGTTCCGCTGCACCGCGTGCCGCAGGTCCGCCTCCAGCGCCAGCTGTTGCCGCATCCGCCCGTACATCTCGGTGTCGAACACCATGTAGCGGTTGCGGCCGCGGGCCTTGGCCCGGTACATCGCGGTGTCCGCGTCGCGCAGCACGTCATCGATGTTGTCGTAGCCGGTGGTGCTGAGCGCGATGCCGATGCTGGCGCTCGCTCCGTCCGGCAGATTGCATTCCGGGAACGGCGCGCGCAGCTCCAGCAGGATGCGCTCGGCCACCTGCACCACCGCGGTGGCATCGGTGATGTCATCGAGCAGGATCGCGAACTCGTCGCCGCCGATGCGCGCCACCGTGTCTTCCTGCCGGATGCAGCGCTCCAGCCGGCGGGCTACGCCCTCCAGCAGCCGGTCGCCCACCAGGTGGCCGTGCGTGTCGTTCACCAGCTTGAAGCGGTCCAGGTCCACGAACAGCACCCCGAACCGGTAGCCGGTGCGCCGCAGCGAGTGACGCAGCAACCGCTCCAGGCGGTCCACCAGCAGCTTGCGGTTGGGCAGCCGCGTGAGCGCATCGACGTACGCGCTCTCGGCCAGCTGCTCCTGCAGGCGGGCACGCTCCGAGACATCGCGCAGCACGCCCTGCCAGCCCAGCAGCTCGCCGGCCGGGGACCGGCGCACGCTCGCGGTCAGCGCCACCGCGAGCGGCTCGCCATCGGTGCGCCGGAGTCGCATCTGCCGATCCCGCACCATGCCCGCCGAGTCCAGCGCCTCCCGCAGGGCCGCGCGCTCGTCATCGTCCACGCACAGGGTCATGAGGTCGGTGCGCGCAGCCTGCTCGGAATCGAGCGCCAGCAGCTCCAGCAGCGTCTGGTTGAAGTCGGTCAGCAGCCCGTCCGGCCCGGCCGTGAACAGCGCGTTCCCGGTCTGGTCGAACAGCTCGCGCCACCGCGCCTCCCGCTCGCGCAGCTCGTCCAGCACCCGGTGCCGCGCGCTCACGTCCCGCAGCTGCACCGTGATGCCATCGAGCGCCGGGGCCACGCGACACTCCAGCCAGCGCCCCGGTTCCGGCCAGAACGACTCCGTCTCGATGGCCGTGGCACTCGCCAGCGCGCGCTGCCATTCGTGCTGTACGCCGCTCCCGGCCAGGCGCGGAAACGCGTCCCAGAGCGAGCGGCCCACCAGCGCGGCGCGATCACGCCGCAGCAGCTCGGCCGCGGCCGGGTTCACGGTCGTGAAACGCCAGCCGGCATCCAGCCGGCAGAAACCCTCGTTCGGGTCGGGCACCGCCGCGGCGTCCTCGGTCGTGTCACCCTGCGCCAGCAGCTCCAGCTCGCGGATGATCCCCGCGGCCACATCGCCCAGCAGATCCACTTCCGGCTCCGTCCACGATCGCGCACGCACGTCCGCCACCGCCAGCGCCGCGATGGTCTCGCCCTGCAGCTGCAGCGTCACGCCGCAGTATGAGGCGTGCGGATAGCCCATCAGCCACTGGCCCGCCGGCAGCTCCGCGATCACCAGCGGCCCCGGCTGCGTGAGCGACTCGCGGAACGGCGAGCCGTTCAGCGGCAGCACGCGCGCCGATGCCCACGGCTCGGGCACGCCCGCGTGCGCCACCAGCACCAGGGCGCCCTCCGATGCCATGGTCAGCGTGCCGATGGGCGCGCACAGCGCCCGCGCCGCGATCCGCACGGCACGGAACAGCGCATCCTCCGCGGCGCGCAGCAGCAGCAGTTGCCGGGCCCGTTCCGCGCTCAGCGACGAGCGAACTGGCAGGTTGAACTTCGTTTCGAACATCCGGTGTCCGGCTGATGGGCCGGCTGATGTCGGGGCGCCGGAGCCGGGGAGTGGCTCGCGCATTGCGTCCCGGTGGACGGGTCCAGTTTGTCTTCCGCGGCACTCTCTGTCAACAAGAATCTGCGGCGGCGCGCGTCACTTTTTTACCCGTGCACGCCGGGCGTCAGCGCACGCGCACGCCATCCTTCATCACGAAGACGACGTCGTGCAGCGCCCGCACCGCGCGCGTCGGATCGCCGCGGACGGCGACCAGGTCCGCGAGCAAGCCCGGCTCGATGCGGCCGCGATCGCGCAGCCCGAACATGTCCGCGTTGCCGGCGGTGGCCGCGAGCAGGGCCGCGCCCGGCGGCATGCCGTAATCGACGAGCAGGTCGATCTCGAGAGCGTTGTTGCCGTGCGTGAAGACGCCGGTATCGCCGCCCGCGCAGATGGCGACGCCGGCGGCGAGCGCGGCGCGCACGCTCTGCCGTTTCTGGGCGATGCGCGCCGGTTCCGGATCGGTGCCGGGCCGCCAGCCTGCGTAGCGGGAGATCTCGTGGCCGGCGGCGACGGTCGGGCAGAAGCCCACGCCGCGCTCCTTCATGAGCCGGAACACTTCTTCGGTGCCGGCATCGCCGTGCTCGATGGTGGCCACGCCCGCGAGCGCGGCGAGGCGCATGGCTTCGGGCGACGAGGCGTGGGCCGACACCGGCCGACCTGATGCCTGCGCAACCGCAACGATGCTCTCGAGCTCGGCGAGCGTGAAAGTGGGGCGGGTCTCGCCGTTCGGCCCCCAGCGATAGTCGGCGTAGACCTTCACCCAGTCGGCGCCGCGGCCGATCTGGTCGCGCACCACGCGCACCAGGTCCGGCCCATCGGCTTCTTCCGCGCCCTGGGGCACGCGCCATTCGGGCGCGAAGCCTTTCGGGCCGTAGGACCCGGTGGCCACGATCGCGCGCGTGGCCACGAGCAGGCGCGGTCCCGGGATCACCCCCTTGTCGATGGCCTGCTTCAGGCCGACGTCGGCGTAAGCCGCGCCCTCGGTGCCGAGATCGCGCGCGGTGGTGAAGCCGGCCTCGAGCGTGGCGCGCGCGTGGTTCACGGCGCGGGCGGTGCGTTCCGCGAGCGATTCGCGCAGCACCTGGTCGTTCCACGAGGTCTCGTCGTACGGGTGCAGGAAGAGATGCGTGTGTCCCTCGATGAGGCCGGGGAGCAGCGTGGCGCCGGGCAGGTCGAGGGTGGTGGCATCGGCGGCGGAGACGTCGCCTGCGGGTCCGACGGCGGCGATGCGCCGGCCACGCACCAGTACCACCCAGCCGGGATGGCGGGCGCCGTCCACGGCATCGAAGACCGCTTCCGGACGCAGCAGCCAGCTGCGCTCCGGCGGGGCGGTCTGCTGGGCCGGCAGGGCACGCGGGCAGAAGCCCGGCGCGCTCGCGGCGAGCACGAGGAGGGTAACGAGAGTTCTCATGGCGGCACCGGCAGGGGTCGTTGGACCGTGAGCGGCATGCGAGTTATCATAGGCGGACCGCCCGCCCAGGCGACAGCCGGCACCCGGTCGGTGCCGGCATCCAGGCTGTGTACCCGACCCGGCTGCGGTACTGCGGAGCATGGCATCAGGCAGCGATCACGGACCCTCGCGCGCGTTCGCGGCATTCGTGCTCATCATCGGCACCGCGTTCGCGTTCCGGCCCGTCCGCGCCCAGCAGGGCGAGCTGGGGACGGGGGCGTCCGCGGCTGCGGCTGCCGCGCCGGTCCCGCGCGGTCAGCCGGGCCCACTGCCCACGCAGACCAGCTTCGCGCAGGCGCAGCTCCGCTACGAGCGCGTGCTCGCTGCCCGGATCGAAACCAGGTTCCAGCTGAAGCGGCTGTTCCGCGAGCGCGGCATCCACTACCCGGCGGCGGAGATCTTTCTGCGCGTCTTCAAGCGCGAGCGCCGGCTCGAGGTGTGGGTACGGCCCCGCAGCAGCGAGCCGTTCGTCCTGCTCAAGACCTACCCCATCTGCGCGCTGGCGGGCAGGCTGGGGCCCAAGCGCCGCCAGGGTGACGAGCAGGTCCCGGAAGGCTTCTACTACGTCGAGTCGTTCAACCCGCAGAGCGACTTCCACCTGTCCCTCCGGCTCGACTACCCGAACCGCTCCGACGTAGTGCTCGGCACGGGCGGCGCGCTCGGCGGCGACATCTACATCCACGGCGGCTGCGAGTCCGCCGGCTGCCTCGCGGTCACCGACCAGGGCATCCGGGAGATCTACTGGCTGAGCGTGGAAGTGCGCGGCCTGGGCCAGACCCGGATCCCGGTGCACATCTTCCCCGCCCGGTTGACCGACGAGGAACTGCCGCGGCTCGCGCAGGCGTTCCGCAGCACGCCCGCGCTCGTGCAGTTCTGGCAGGGGCTGAAGCCCGGCTTCGAGTACTTCGAGCGGGAGCACCGGGTGCCGCGCATGAACGTGAGCGCCGGCGGCGCGTACCAGCTGGCCGGTGAGGACCGGCTGTCCGGCACCGCGGCGCCTGCTGCCGGCAGCAGCGCCCACGAGTAGCGCCCGGCCGTGGCCGGTCGGCTAGCCGCCGGCCAGCCAGGCCGCCGCCGCGGCCGCCACCTGCACCGTCAGGTTGTCCAGCCCGTGGGTGCTGACCGCTTCCACCAGCGCCCCGGCCAGTCCCGCCGCCGCGGCCATGGCCGCTGCATCCGCGAGCGGGTGCCCGGTCGCGAGCAGCCCGATCAGGGCCGCGAGCGTGCCGGCCAGCAGCACTGCCCCGCTCCCCTCCGCGCTGCGCGTGGCGCGCACGCCGGCCATGGATGGCACGCGGAACCGGTGTCTGCCCCAGCGCGTTCCGACCGGCTCCCCCACCGCATCGCCCCAGCCGCACACCAGGTAGCCGACGTACGCGTAGCCCGGGAACAGCAGGTTGGCGAAACCACCGCCCAGGGCGGTGGTGAGCAGCGGGATCAGCACGAAGCGGGCACGGTACGGCGCGTCGGTCGGTCGGGCCAGGGCTTCGAAGAGCGGGTGCACGTCGCCCCTTAGCACAGCCCTCAGCACCAGCAGGCTCCCCAGCGATCCAACCACGGTTACGC
>VEPF01000231.1:0-4727 GCA_012027055.1 Gemmatimonadota bacterium
CGCGGCGGCGCTGGCGTCGTCCCGGCCTTCGTCCGTGATCACGAAGTACGGCTTGTCGCTGTGCGGGATGATGAGCGCCCATTCCCGTTCCGACTTCCACACCTTGACCCCGTCGATCAGCTGCCGGCGCTCGTGCTCGGTGTGCTGCATCAGCCGCCGCATGACCGCGCCCTTGCGGCCCCACGGGCAGGCGACGCGCTCCTGGCGCATGAACATGGGCGGGTAGGCGGCGGCCAGCTCGCCCAGGCGCCGCTCGGAGCGCGCGAGCGCCTCGAGCACCTTGGCGGCCGAGAACATGCCGTCGTACGCGGGCAGGAATTTGGGGAAGATGAACTCGCCGCGCGTGCCCGCCACCAGCTCGACGTTGGCGGCGGAGCCCATCATCGCGTGGTGCTCGGTCTTGGTCCAGAGCAGCTCTTTCTCGTGCCGGCGAATGACATCCACGACGGCGGCCGGCGTGGTCACGGGAACGGCGATGCGGCTGAGGCCGAGTTGCTCGATGGCGAGCTGCACGACCACGGCCTGGGCGAGCTCCGGCTCGAGCGGCCGGCCCGCGTCATCCACCAGGTGAATGACCTCGCCGCCGGGATCGATCCAGAGACCCATGGAGGCGTCGATCGAGCGCACGATGCCGCCCAGCCGCGCGAGCGACTCCGCGAACTCCTTCTCGCTGCGCGAGAGCCGGCCCGGGGCCGCGTGCGCGTCCAGGCTCACGACTTCGGCGTTGAGCGCACCCAGGATCCCGGGCAGCACCGTGACCGTCGAGCCGTAGGCGAAGTCCACCACGATGGTGAAGCCGCACTTGCGGATCTCCTCCACCGCCAGCTCGGACAGGAAGTGCTCGCGGTAGCCTTCCACCACGCGCGTCGGGAAGTTCAGGTCGCCGGTGCCATCCGGGCCGGCGCGCGGGAAATCCTCGCGCGCGAAGAAGCGCTCGATGCTCTGGGTCTTGCCCGGCTGCAGGTCGCGGCCATCGGCGTCGAAGAAGAGGACGTCAACCACCTTGGAATCGAAGGGCGAGCGGCGCACGTGGATGCCGCCCGCTTCGGGGCCGTGGTGGATGGCGTGCCGGACCACCGGGATGGGCATCTGCTGCAGGTCCTCGACGCTCAGCCCGGCCGACATGAAGCCGCTCATGAGCGCGCGGTTGATCATGCGGGACGCGCGGTCGGAATCGCGCGAGGAGACCACCGAGGCGCCCTGGCCGAGGGTGGCGCCGAACGCGCCCGCGAGCCGCGCGGCGATCTCCGGCGTGAGCTCGAAGTTGGGGATGCCGCTGACCCGCGCGCCCGCGAACAGACTCCGCTCCCACGCCTCGCCCCAGATGAGCGAATGCGTGAGCACGGCCCGTTCTTCCACCACCTTGTCCGGCCAGACCTTCACGTTGGGCCCGACCACGGCGAAGTCACCGGCCTCGCCGCGGTTTGAGAGGATGCAGCGCTCGCGGCCCACGGCCGCCTTGCCGATGCGCACGCCGCTCGCGCAGATGGTCTCGGTCACACGGGCCTGTGCGCCCACGGACGCACCTTCCCAGAACACGGAATGCCGCAGCTCGGCGCCCGCGCTGATGCGCGCACCGGCGCCCACGACCGTGTTCTCGAGCAGCGTCCCGGCCGCGAGCTCGCAGTCGGCGCCTATCACCACGGTGCCGTGCACGGCGATGTCGCCCGGAACGGAGGTACCCGGCATGACCCAGAGGGCACCCGCGCCGAGATCGTGGCGCTCGCCCGGGAGCCGCACCCGCGCCCGCCCGGCCAGCACGTCTTCGTGGGCGGCGCGGTACTCTTCGAGGTTGCCTATGTCGCGCCAGTAGCCGCGGGCGATGTGGCCGAAGAGGCCGGCCTGGGCGCGCAGCATCCCGGGGAACAGGTCCTTCGAGAAGTCGACGTTGGTCCGGGGCGGAACGCGCAGCAGCGCTTCCGGCTCCAGGATGTAGATGCCGGTGTTGATGGTGTCGCTGAAGACCTCGCCCCAGGTGGGCTTCTCCAGGAAGCGCTCGATGCGGCCGGACTCCTGGTCGACGATCACGATGCCGTACGCCAGCGGGTGCTCCACCGCGGTGAGCGCGATGGTGGCCTCCGCGCCGCGTCGCTCGTGCTCGGCGATGGCCAGGCCTAGGTCGAAGTCGGTGAGCACATCGCCGCTGATCACGATGACGCGGTCATCGAGCACCAGATCGCCCGCGTTGCGGACCGCGCCGGCCGTGCCGTAATCGGCATCGGCGGTGGCGTAGCGCATGCGCACGCCGAAGCGCGAGCCATCGCCGAAATGGCGCGTGATGTGGTCGGGCTGGAAGTACAGGATCGAGACCAGGTCGGTGATGCCGTGCTGCTTCAGCAGCTCCACGATGTGCTCCATCACGGGCCGGTTGGCGATCGGGACCATCGGCTTGGGACGGTTGATCGTGAGCGGCTTCAGGCGCGTGCCAAAGCCGCCGGCCATGATAACGCCCTTCATAGCGCTCTCGAGCGATTCCCGGTTGGGAGCGGCGTGCGCCCGCGGGGCGCGGGGCGCATGCAGCGCAAGGTACCCGCGGGCCGGACGCGCAGCAACGGCGCTTGACCGGCACCGCGCCAGCAAGCATTCATACTGCTGCGTTCCCGCACCCGCGAACTCCGGCGAAGGTGGCATGGCCAAAGGCGACGTGAAAGAGGCGGCCGAGGCGGCCCTGCGCGAGCTGCCGTCCGTAGTCGGCGCCTTCGTCAAGGAGGACGTGTACGGGCACCCCCGTGAGATCCACCTGCTGATCCGCCCCGGCCCCGACCCGCGCTACCGGGCACACGACGCGCGCGACCTGCTCGAGGAACGGCTGGGCATCCCGGTGGACCAGCGGGTCATCAGCATTGCCCAGCTGGCCGCACCCACCCAGGAGGCCCTGCCCGAAGCACCGGAAGGGACCGCCGACCCGGACGTGGCCGCAGAACCCTCAGATGAGCCCGGCAGCGGCGGGTACGCGGTGGGCACGGCCCCCGCGAGCGAGCCGGCAGCGGTGCGCCCCCGGGACGTCGAACCGCGGCTGCAGTTCCTGGGCGGGGAAACGCTGGCGCGGGACGCGCGGGGGCTGGTGCGGGCTCGGCTGTCGAGCGGCGGCCAGGAACTCCAGGGCGAAGCGGTGGAGCTGGAGGCGGCGAGCGGGCGGGCGCGCGCGGGCGCGGCGGCCGCGCTGCACGCCATCAGCGGAGCAGCCAACCTGCAGGGGCGATTGGAGCTTGAGAACGCCACCGTGGTGCGGGTGGAGGACCGGGATTACGTGCTGGCCTCGGTCCTGGCCAGCTCGCCCTACCTCGGGCGCCGGCCCCTGTCACTGGCCGGAGCGCAGCCGATCGAAGTTGACGTGGAGTCGGCCGGTGCCCTGGCCGCGCTCAAAGCGGTGAACCGCGTGGCGTCCCTGATGCTGCGGCTGGCGGCCCACGACGCGCACTAGGCCGCGCGCGTCGCCTTGCCCCGATCCCTCACGACAGCAGCGCGCTGAGCGCGTAGTAGCTGCCCGGCGCTTCGCCGGGGACCACGGCCCGCCGGTAGGCGAGGCTGTCCAGCGCGGAAGCGACTTCCGACTCATCCTTGTGCACGACGGCCGCGACTTCCCGCGCGGTGGCGCTGCCGGCCTGCTGCAGAGCGGCCCAGGAGAGCTGCTCGAGCATGCTGGGGGCGCCCAGGAGGGTGTAGCCCATACCGGCCACATCCGCGGCCAGCACCAGCCCGTGGCGCGCCAGGACTTCCTCGAGCGGCTCCCGGTGCTGCTCGGCCACGCCGCGCGCCAGGAAGTAGGCCTCGGCGGGGCGATCCCGCGGCTGGAAGCGCTTGATCAGCTTGGCCACGGCCTCGTCCGCGCAGCTGTAGTCGAGCACCGCCACCTGGGTGAAATCGAGCACGGAGATGCAGCCGCTGCCCAGCTCGGCGAGCTGGCTCTCGATCCCGACCCGGAGCGCCTGGCCGGTGGGCCGCGTGACCAGGTGGGAGTAGAGGCTGGCCACGGAGCGAGGGACCAGCGAGCTCAGGTCGAACGAGAAGGGCACCAGGTTGCTCACGTGCGCCTCCATCAGGATGCGGCGGCCGGACCCGGCGTGACGGGCGGCTGCGACGCCACGCGCGCCGGCAGTACGATGCCGATCTGGGCGCCGGGCAGGAAGGGCAGCTGCTGCTCCAGGCGGGGACCTTCGTCCCAGCTCGGCACATCGGCAATGCGGGCAGTGCCGCTCCGGATCGAGATGCGGCCGCCCCAGCGCGCGACCAGCTTGCGGATCTGCTGGATGCCCTGCCCGCGGCCGGGATCGTGGAAGCGGGTGTGGCCGTGCGTGAATGCGGCCTCCAGCGCGGCCGCGTCGGTCCAGGAGTCGGGGTAGCGCGTGGCATGGGTGGGCGCCAGCGAATGGCGGAATCCCACCCCGAGGTCCATGACCGCAATGACGACGACCTTGCGATCGAGGCGCTTCTTCCAGCGATAGGTCTGGGTGGCCACCCAGCCGCCGGTGCCCGCGTGCTCGATGATGTTCTGGCAGACCTCCGAGAGGATCACGCTGAACTGGAACGCCTCGCGGGACGGGTAGTTGAGCTGGGTGGTCAGGATGCGCAGGCCGCGCTGGTTCACCAGGTCGACCACGGTGTGGACGTCGGCGTGCGAGCTGACGGCCGTGATCTCCAGGAGTACGTCTGACGGGCCATCGGCGCGGGCCCGGCGGGGACCGCCGTGCAGCTCGAAGATCGGCTCCGCCTGGGCGAAGAAGCCC
>VEPF01000231.1:4787-7132 GCA_012027055.1 Gemmatimonadota bacterium
ACGCCCTTGCGCGCCATGTAGCTCGTGACTTCGGGAGTTTCCGGGAGCTTGAGCAGCGGCGGTTCGGGCGTGTGCGCGCGCACGCTCTGGCCGACCGCGAGCAGGCCGATCAGCCCGTACGGATCCACCCAGCGGACGTGGGTGCCGTCGAAGAGCACCCGCTCGTCCTCGGGCGCGAGTAGAGCGCGGGCGATGGGCTCGAAGTAGCGCTCGTCGAGCGAGGCCGGCAGCGTGATCAGCTTCACGTCGGCAACTGTCCCAGCAGGTATTCCCGGAGGCCGGTGGCGCCACGATGGCTCACGTTGCGCGCGGCCGCGACGTTCGCGGCGCGCAGCGCAGCCGGCAGGTCGGACTCGGCCAGCAGGCGCGTGAAGAAAGTAGCGCCCCAGACGTCGCCGCACCCGGTCGGGTCGCCCTCGCCACCGGGCACGGGCGCGGGCTCGCGGCCACTCGTGGCCGGGCCGCTGCGCACGGCCGGCCGCGGCACGAAGAACCCGCGCGGCCGCCATGCCATGGGGTCCGGCGTGAAGTCCTGGGCGGCCACGTACGCCGCCCCGCGCGGGCCGAGCGTCACCAGCAGCAGCCGCAGCTCGGGCCCGACCGCTTCGGCCGCGAACCGCCAGGGATCGCCCCATCTGGCCGCCAGCAGCCCGAGCTCGTCCTCGTTGAGCTGCACGACGTCGAAGCAGCGCAGCCACTCGCGCCAGGCGGCCAGCGGCTGCGGCACGCGCAGGCCCGCCTGGTCCACGCCCAGCAGCAGCGAGTGCAGGTCCGCGTACATCGGCCCGTGAAAGCCCAGCCGCAGCTGCTGCGCGGTCGCGAGGGTGAGCTCGAAGCCGGAAATGAAGTTCACGTAAAGCGCGTCGAGATCCGCCAGGAGCGGCTCCAGCTCGACCCACGGCCAGGGGCCGACGCCGCCGCGCAGCAGCTCGCAGCGGCGGTGCTGGTCCTGGTAGCGCAGCTCCACGCGGTTGTTGGGCTCGCCCACCAGCCGGATGCCGGCCTCGGTGTCCAGGCCGGGAAGGGAGCGGATGAATTGGAGAGCGCGCTCGGACAGGTCGCGGCCCACGCGGATGATGGGCACCACCCGCCAGCCCGGCGGCAGGGCGGCACTGGCGGCAGCCAGCGCGTAGCTGATGCCGCCCCATTCCTCGATCGGCTCCGATCGCCCGTCGCGCGCGTGGATGCGGTCCCACACCATGGTGCCCAGGACGCCCAGGCGCAGCACCCGCTCAGACGACGCCGTACGTCTCCTTCTTGAACACGGCGGCCGCCCCGATCACGCCGGCCAGGCCGGGCAGCTGCGCCGGCACGATCTGGCAGGCCTCCTGCGCTACCTTGAACGCCCGCCGCCGCACTTCCGCCCGCAGCGGCACGAAGAGATGATCCCCGGCCTTGGTCACGCCGCCCGCGATCACCACCATTTCCGGATTCAGGATGTGGATGATGTTGCCGATGCCCGCGCCCAGCATCTTCGCGGTCTCGCGCATCACGTCGTTGGCGTACTGGTCGCCGAGCACCACGGCCTCGTACACCGTGGCCGCCGTGATCTCATCCAGCCGGCCGGAGACCAGCGCGGGCAGCAGCGACTCGACACCCGACTCGATGCCTTCCACCGCGCGCAGCGCGATCGCCGGGCCGGACGCGTACGCCTCGATGCAGCCGTAGTTGCCGCACTTGCACTTGCGGCCGTTCGAGTCGATGCTCATGTGGCCGATCTCGCCCGCGGCATCGTTGGCACCGTGCAGGATCTCGCCGTTGATCACGATCCCGCCCCCGATCCCGGTGCCGAGCGTCAACCCCACCAGGTAATCGACGTTGCGGCCCGCACCCAGCCACCACTCCCCGTACGTGGCGCAATTGGCATCGTTGTCGAGCGTGGCCGGCAACCCGACCGCGTTGGCGATCAGGTCCCGCAGCGGGAAGTTGCGCCAGCCCAGGTTCGGCGTGGCGATCACCGTGCCGGTGGCGCGGTCCAACGGGCCCGGCGAGCCGATCCCGACGCCGGCAAAATCGCTCTCCCGGCCGCCATACTGCGAGAGCACCTGCCGCTTCGCCTCCTGGACCAGGGCGACGATCCGGTCCACCACGAACTTGGCGCCGCGCACCGCTTCCGTGGGTACGTTCTGCTCGGCCAGGACGGTGCCATCACCGCCATCCATGGGCAGCACGCCCACCACGATGTTCGTGCCGCCCAGGTCCACTCCGATGATCCACTTCTTGTCGGGCGGAGGTCCGGCAACCGCGGTGGTGCGTGCGGGTTCGCCCTTCCGGGCGGCTTTGCGATGTCCGGTGGTCATGCGTCAACTGTGCGCGATTGTGGGTGGACGCCAGACTGTAAATTT
>VEPF01000178.1 GCA_012027055.1 Gemmatimonadota bacterium
CCCGGGCGTCGGGGGGCAGCCGGATCCGCTCGAAGGCGTCATCGGCCGAGGCCCTGCCTGCAGGCACGGACGCGTCCGGTTCCGCCACGAGCGCCGCCGCGGTTTCGTTCTCGGGGGCGATCGCAGCCGGAGCCGCGCTCTCCTCGGCCGCCTCCTCCTGGCCTGGCAACCGGAACGCGGCCAGCACGCTGAAGGGACGTATCCCCGGCAGCTCGGGCACATTCCCGAGCAGGAGCACCGCTCCGAATTGCTCCGCCAGCGCAGCCACGTCGGGCGCCCGGGACGAAGCCAGCGCCAGCAGAGTGCCATCGCTTTCCGCGAGCTCGCGCAGCAGCCTGCTCCAGCCGGGTGACCGCAGCACCGCGGCGGCATCGGCGCCCCACGGTCCGGTGGGGACCAGGCTCCAGGCGCCTTGATCGACGGGCCGG
Source organism: Gemmatimonadota bacterium (assembly GCA_012027055.1). Classification (GTDB taxonomy): domain Bacteria; phylum Gemmatimonadota; class Gemmatimonadetes; order Longimicrobiales; family RSA9; genus VEPF01. Next base: position 429 of record VEPF01000178.1, read on the forward strand.
GCCAGCTGAGCCAGAGAGGTCCCGAAGGCGAAATGGTCCGCGACGCCTTCTTCGTTCGGCACCTCGAGCAGATCGTGCAAGCCGGGATTGAGGAAATCGAGGTCGGCCAGGATCACTCGCCGTCCCGTCCGTACCCAGGCGCGTGCCAATCGCACGGCGGCTTCCCGGACGGCCGCAGCACGACAGGCCACGGGGTCTCCCAGCAGGAGGAGGCCGGCCAGGGCGGCGCCGGGACCGCGGATCAGGGCGTCGAGCGATGGCGAAACAGCACCGTTCTCGACTTCGAACGGTATCGGGTCGGGCCAGTAACCCAATTGCCGCGCAGGTTCGGGGAGTTCGGCTAGAACCGGCATAATCTAGAGACACCCCGCCACCCCGCCAACGACCGGTAAGCGCACCTGGCGCGACCTGCCACGCGCGCGGGCGCCGCCCGGCGAGACCGGTTCCGCCCGATCCCCGCCGCACCGGGAGCTGCGACCGCGGGTGCCTGTCTAGAAGGACGGTCCGAAACTGAGGCTGAACACGCCGCTGCGGTCAGCGCGATTCACCGGGAACGCGTAGTCCAGGCGGAGCACCGTGTAGAACACGTTCATGCGCAGGCCGAATCCCCAGCTGAAGAGCGGTTCGCGATAGACGTAGGGATCCTGGCCGCGCTTGCGGTCCCAGCCCAGGCGCACCGGCGTGGACTCGCCCGCGCTGCCGCCGCTCGTGGTGCTCGCGCCGGCAGGCAGGCAGATCGCGCTGTCCCAGGCCACCCCGCCATCGAAGAACGCCACCGCGTCCACCGGCGGGAAATTGCCCAGGAACCCGATCTGCAGCTCCTTGATGACGGGGTAGCGCAGCTCGGTGTTGAGCAGGATCGCACTGGAACCGATCAGCTGATCGCGCACCGGGCAGCTGGAGAGGGACTCCGTGCGGCCGAAATACCGGCTGTCGGTGCACTCCCGCGAGTCGTTGTCGAACGAGTAGTAATCGTAGCCGCGCAGGTAGTACGGTCCACCCCAGAACAGCCCGAACCGGTCGGCTTCCTCACCCAGGCGCGTCAGACCCACCAACCGGCCTGCCAGCACCAGCTTCTGCCGGTAGTTCCAGTAGTTCCGGAAATCCAGCAGCGCTTCGGCGAAGTTGATGTCGCCATAGGTATGTGCCAGCTGCGCCCGCCAGCGCCTCCCGCCCACCGGCCCGGTCCAGCCGAAGTAGCTGTTGTCGAACACCAGCGCCAGTTCCGGCTGCACGTAGGCGAGCCCCGAAAGCCGCGACGTCTTCTCGATCGGCTCGCTCGTGTACAGGTCGTAGCCCCGGTACAGCACTTCGCTCTTGTAGGTCACGCCCGTCAGGTTCAGCTCCGCCCGGCTGAACGTGCTGAATGGATAGGATGCGTAGGCGGCCAGGGCACGGATCACATCGCGCACGTACACGTTGGCCGCAACCGTCCGGTCCTCGCCTTTCACGTTCAGGTCGAAATAGCCGCCGCCGTAGTATCGGTAGAGCGGAATCTGCTGGAAGGCCGCCCCCAGGTTGAGGCGGTTCCGCAGGAAGCTGTACGCACCCAGGATGCTGGCGTCCGAGAACGAGCCGTTGATGTTGCCGGCCAGCAGGAGGCTGTGATTGCCCAGCATGTCGGAGAGCGCGATGTAGCTCCCGCCGTACAGACCGTTGCCCCAGTAGTCGCCCACACTCGCGCCAATGCTGGGCCGGCCCACCATGTCGGCTGAGAACCTCACCTTGTAGTCGCGGAAACCGAAGCCGGCCGTGTCCGGCAGGGCCACCGCCGCACTGTCGAGCAGGGCGCTCACCGAGACCGGCGCCAGGGTATCGGTGTTCTTCGGCTGCTCCGCGCTGGCGCGGAATTCCTGGTCCGAGCCGCGATAGAAGGACGTGATCGGGCCCAGGGCCGGGTCGAATGCGGGCGGCGCGCCGCTGGCCGGTCGCGGCCCCGGCGGGCGGGCCGGCGCGCTGGCGACGACCGTGGTGACCGGCGCGCGCGGCAAGGCCAGCGGGTCCGGCACCGCATAGATGTTGTATCCCGCGTTCTCGAAATGCCCGAACAGCAGCCGGCCGCTCTCCCGTGCCCAGGCCAGCACCGGGCTGATCGGGGCGATGGCGATCGCGCCCGAAAGCAGGTCCGTGATCTGCGCGAGTTCGCTGGTCTCGAGATCGTAGAGGTAGAGGTTGTTCACCGTGGTCCGGTCGTTGACCCAGATCAGCCTGCGCCCGTCCGGGGACCATACCGGGTTGATGTTCTTGCCTTCGTCCTGATGCGGCAGCGTGGCGATCGCGTTGGAGGCGAGGTCGAGCAAGGCCACCTGCAGCTGGCCGTAACGCAGGATCTCCAGGTCGGTGTCCGGGCTCCGGTCGGTGGTGAACGCGATGGTCTTCCCGTCCGGTGACCACGCCGGCAGCAGGTCGGCGTACTTGTCGTTGGTCAGGCGCGTCAGGTTGCCGCGCAGGTCCGTGATGAAGAGGTCGCTGATCCCGCCGTCCAGGCCGCTGAACACGATGCGCTGGTTGTCGGGCGCCCAGCTCGGACTGGTGATCCCGTTCAACGGGAAGCTGAGCCTGCGGATGACTTTCCGGCGCTGCAGGTCGTAGACGTTCAACGCGTCCGCACCGCCCGCCTTGGCCGCGAACGCGACGTAGCGGCCATCCGCCGAGAACGCGGTGCCCGAGTACATGAAGCGGAGCGACTCGAAATCCGCGCTCTGGGCGCCCGACACCAGCTTGCGGATGCGCTTGCCGGTGTGCGCATCTGCCAGCCACAGGTCGAACGCCAGTCCGTCCTCCTGCGACAGGTAGACCATTCGTGAGCCGTCCGGCGAGATCGCGGGCGCCAGGTACCAGGGATCGTACAGCTTGTCGTGGCTGGTCAGCCGCTCCGCGAATTCGTCCGGGCGCCGGCGCGCGGTGATCTGGCCCAGGTAGTTCTTCCGGACTTCGGCCAGCCATTCGCTGGAGAGCTCCTGCAGCGACAGCCCCAGCGTGGACGCGAACGCCCGTTCCACCCCGATCCGCGTGGCTTTCTGCAACAGGATGCCGATGACCTCATCGCCCCACTTCTCGCCGATGTAGGACCAGAGCGACTGCCCGAAGCGGTACGAGAGGTAGTCGTCGCGCTGCGACATCTCGCGGATGTCGCGCATGTACCCGTTCAGCACTGCGTCGCGCACCCAAGCATGCGTCAGCGCATCGATCCGGCCGATGGAGAGGTATTCGGCCATCCCCTCCATGAACCACAGGGGCAGCCGCATCATGAACGGGTTGGCTTCCGCGACCGCGCCCCGCCGGAACATGACGTCGTACTGGAAGCCGTGCACCAGCTCGTGCGTCATGACGTGGTCGAAGTCCGCATAGCTGCCGGTGAACGGCAGGATCATGCGGGACTTGAGCGATTCGGTGACGCCGCCCGTGCTCTCGTCCAGCTCGCCCGTGAGCGCGTTGGTCTGCTGGAAGTCGGTGTGCGAGGCGTAGACGATGAGCGGCTTGCGGTCCCGGAACTCGTGCTGCAGCACGCGCGACAGCCGGGCATACGAACGCTCGACCATGCGCGCCGCATCCACCGCCGCCTCGCGCTCCTGCGGATAGTAGTAGACGTCGAAATGCTCGGTCTTGATGATCTGGAAGTCGAAGGCCCGATACTGGACCTTGTTGCGGCCGAAGTACTGCGCGCCCGCCGGTGCGACCAGCAGGGCCGGAAGCAGCGCACCGAGCGCAACCGGCAGGAACCAGCGGAGACGGCGCATCGTTCGGGACTGCTCCCTGAGAGGGTTCCCTACACCGCTATCGACAGCGCCGGTGCATCGCCCCACAGGCGCTCCAGCTGGTAGTAGTCCCGCGCCGATGGGTGGAAGACGTGCACCACGAAATCAATGTAGTCCAGCAAGACCCATCTGCCGGCCCGGAGCCCTTCCACGTGCGCCGGCCGCACCCCTTCGAGCTTCAGTTGCTCGATGATGTGCTCGGCGATCGACTTCACGTGCGTGTCCGACGTGCCCGACGCCAGGAAGAACCAGTCGGTCGCGTTGGAGATGCCGCGCAAGTCGAGCACCAGCAGCTCGACGGCTTTCCGGTCGAGTGCCAGCTCCGTGGCGCGCGCCAGCTCCGCGGGAAGGTCGGGACCGGGCGAGTCGCTTTGATGGTCCATGTTTTCTTGCGAAAGTTCCAGGGGCCGAGGGCCAAGCGCCAAGAGGGGTTAAGGAGCAAGGGATAAGGCACAACCGGCACTCGCTGTGCCACGTGCCCCCCGGAACCTCTCACCTCCCCCTACAACGCGCGAGCCCCAGCCATAGTGACCCGACACACGAACGGCCGGGTATCTACTACCCCGGCCGCCGCCCCTTTTTCCCTTTTCCCTTGAACAGGCTTGGCGCTTGGCCCTTGGGACTTGGCCCTTCGGTGCCGGTGCCGCCCGCCGTGACCTAGTCCTGCTTGATAACCCAGACTTTGATCTCCGGCCGGACCTCGGCATGCAGATGCACCGGCACCGAGTACACCCCCAGCGCCTTGATCGGCTCCTCCAGCTCGATCCAGCGGCGATCCAGCTCGAAGTCGATGCCCTGCTCCCGGATCCGGTCGGCGATGTCGCTCGACGTGATCGAGCCGAACAGCTTCGACTCCTCGCCGGCCTTGGCGTGGAACGTGAGCGACATGCCCTCGAGCTTCGAGGCGCGCCGACGCGCCTCCAGGTAGTCGCGCTTGGCCCTGGCCTCGGCCCGGGACCGGTCCTCCTCCAGCTGTCGCAGGTTCGCCCTGGTCGCCTCATACGCCAGGCCGCGCGGCAGCAGGTAGTTCCGGGCGAAGCCGGGCTTGACGCTGACGATCTCACCGGTCGAGCCCAGCGTGTCGATGTCCTGCCGCAGGATGACTTTCACACTTCTCATGTTCGCCCCCTCGAGGGTTCGGCTTCAGCCTTCTTGTCCGGGACCACCAGCTCAGCGCGGCTCGGACGAGGCGCGCTTCGCCCGGATGTCGATCCAGGTGTCGGTCAGGCCCACCAGGACGGTGGCCGCCATGACCAGCGGATACAGGAACAGCAGGGCCAGCAGCCCCATGAACATGCCCAGCGGGCCCGGTGCCCCGCCGATCACCAGCAATACCGCCGCGCCGCGCAGGGCGTAGAGCGCCACCATGAACGTCAGTACGTTCGCGCCCGCGCGATCGACCGCGTCGCTCGCGGGCACCACGATCAGCGCGATCCCCACGATCAGCAGCCACACCAGGTCGTTCGGGAAAGCGAACTCCCGGAACGGCCGTAACGGCTCCCGGTCCTGCAGCGACCAACGGCGGTAGGCCCACCAGGCCACCGCCAGCGCCGCGAGCGTGGCCAGTGCCAGCAGCGCCGGAAACAGCAGCACCTGCAGATCCGCCGCCCGGTTAACCGTGTCCACGATCCCGGCCGATCCGTTCGCGGCACTTCCCGAAGCGGCGCGATTCGAGAGGTTCTGCCAGACCGCCGCAGCCTGCGCCGCCGCGTCCCGCAAGCGGCCGCCCAGGGCCGTCTCCAGCTGCGAGAACGCTCCCCGGTTGAGCCACAGGAACGGGACCGACGTCACCGCCGCACCCGTCACCGCCACCAGGCCCCGGACGATGAAACCAACTCCGGGCAGCAATGCCACCGCCAGTACGAACCAGCCGGCCGCCAGCAGGGCCCAGCCGCGCTCGAAGTACCAGCCCGTCCCGCTCCGGACGCCGGTCATCAGCAGGGCGGCCAGCACCACCGCCGCGATCATCAGCACCGGCCGGCGCGGCGGCAGCGCCAGCACCAGCAGCGCGAACGGCACGATCAGCAGCAGACCCGGGTTCACCGCCGACAGCGTGGCGGCCACCACCGTGAGGACGGCGACCGTGCCCCAGGCCGCCGACCCGCCCCGTTGACTCACGTCAGCAGTCCGGTCGTTGCCGGGCGCTCGCAGCCACGGGCGGCGCGCCGGTTCCTCACCCATGCTTCCTAGTCCGCGTACCCCTTCACGAACTGCAGCAGCGCCAGGTAACGGGCGCGCTTCACCGCGGTCGTCGTCTGCCGCTGATGGCGCGCGCACATGCCCGTCATGCGCCGCGGCAGGATCTTGCCCTGCTCCGTCACGAACCGGCGCAGCGTGCTCTCATCCTTGTAGTTGACCTGACGGATCCCGGACTCGCACAGGGGACAGGCCTTGGCTGGACGCGCCATCGTCAGACCTCCTCGGCAGGGGCCGGCAGCAGCGGGCCGTCGTCGTCATCGTCCTCGTCATCATCGCGCCGCCGATCCGCCTTGGTCGCGATCGACATCGGCGCCGTCGGCTCGCCCTCATGCAGCACCACCAGATAGCGCAGCAGCTCCTCGTCCAGCTTCAGCAGGCGCTCGAACTCCGGCAGCGCCTCCGGCTGCGACCGGAACTGGGCGACGACGTAATAGCCCGCGGTCGCGCGCTTGATGGGATAGGTGAGCTGCCGCCGGCCCCAGTGATCCGTGGCCGTGACCTCGCCGTTCCCCACCGCGCCCGTCAGCAGCGCGTGGTACCGCTGGAGTTTCTCGTTGATCCGGTCCTCCGGCACCTGCGTGTCGAAGATGTAGACCGCCTCGTAGTTCTTCACGGACTGTACTCCCCTGGTCATGGGTGGCCCGCGCCCTGTCAGGGTGGCGCGGGCAGGAGTCAAGCCATGAAAAGTAACAAGGGAAAGGGGGGAGGGTCAAGGAGGAGGGAGGGGCCAAGGGCC
>VEPF01000406.1:0-6785 GCA_012027055.1 Gemmatimonadota bacterium
AGGGACCGGTTCTTCAGGTCGTCGGTCTCCCCGAACTTGTTGTCGCGCGGGACGTTCGGGTCCTCCTTGAAGCCGTAGTTCAGCAGCATCCGGAAGAAGCCGTTGCTCAGCGCCCGCGTCTCCGCGCGCTCGCGCTTGGGAACGTAGGGCACGTTGTGGTTGATGATCGACAGGATCACCACCCGCTCGTGCAGCACCCGGTTGTGCTTCAGGTTGTGGAGCAACGCGGGCGGCGTCGCTTCCGGGTCGCTGTACATGAACACGGCGACGCCCGGTACCCGGGGGATGCGGCCGTGCTCGAACTGGGCGATGGTGTCGTCCAGCGAGAGCATCCCCGCGCTGAGCCGTGCCCGCAGCACCGCGCGCCCCGTCTTCCACGTGGTCATCAGCGTGAATACGCCCGCGGCGAGCACCAGCGGGAACCAGCCGCCGTGCGGCACCTTGAGCAGGTTGGCGCCCCAGAACGAGAGATCCACCACCAGGAAGCCGGCCGCCAGCGCGGCCACCGCCGCGCTCGGCCAGCGCCACCGCCGGTACGCCACCGCCGTGAACAGCAGCGTGGCGAACACCATGTCCGTGGTCACCGCCACGCCGTATGCGGCCGCCAGGTTGCTGGAGGAGCGGAACCCCAGCACCAGCGCGAGGCAGGCCAGCATCAGCGCCCAGTTCACGGTGGGCACGTAGATCTGCCCGATCTCCGCTGCCGAGGTGTGCTCGATCTCCACGCGCGGCAGATAACCGAGCTGCACGGCCTGCCGGGTGAGCGAGAACGCCCCCGAGCTCACCGCCTGCGAGGCGATCACCGTCGCCGCGGTCGCCAGGGCCACCAGCGGCAGGAGCGCCCACTCGGGCGCCAGGTAGAAGAACGGCAGGTCGGCATGCCGCGGATCCGCGATCAGTACCGCTCCCTGCCCGAAGTAGCAGAGCAGCAGCGCGGGCAGCACCAGCGCGAACCAGGCCACGCGGATCGGCCGGCGCCCGAAGTGGCCCATGTCCGCGTAGAGGGCCTCCGCCCCCGTGACCGCCAGGAAGACCGAGCCCAGGACCAGGAACCCCGCCCAGCCGTTGCGCAGGAAGAAGGCGAAGGCGTGCGTGGGGTTCAGGGCCGCGAGCACCGCCGGGTGGCGGACCACCTGCGCCAGACCCAGTCCTCCGATGGTGATGAACCAGACCAGCGTGACCGGGCTGAAAATGCGCGCCACCCCGGCCGTGCCCCGGCTCTGGAACGCGAACAGCCCGATCAGGATCGCGATCGTGATCGGCACGATGAAGGGTTGCACCACGGGCGTCGCCACCTGCAGGCCTTCCACCGCGGAGAGCACCGAGATGGCGGGCGTGATGATGCCATCGCCGTACAGCAGCGACGCCCCGAAGAGCCCCAGCAGCACCAGCACCCGGCCGGTGCCCGTGGCGCGCTCCCGCCGGGGGGGCGCCACCAGCGATGTGAGCGCCAGGATGCCCCCCTCGCCCTGGTTATCCGCCCGCAGCACGAACACCAGGTACTTCACCGAGATCACCAGGATCAGGGCCCAGCAGATCAGGGACAGGACCCCCAGCACGTTTGCCGGGCTCGGGGCCAGGCCGTAATTCTGGTGGAAGGACTCGCGGAAGGCATACAGCGGGCTCGTGCCGATGTCCCCGAAGACGACCCCCAGGGTGGCGAAAGCCAGCGCGCGCAGGCGGGGACCGTGCGCCGCGGCCCCGCCCTGGCGAGCTTCGCCATCCCGATGTTCTTCCGGCTTCACGTCGAAACCGTTCCCCGGTTCAGCGGACGCCGGAGAGTACCATGCACCCCCGACCGCGGGCAACGGCGGAACCCGGCCCGCCGCGGCCCCGTAGGGTTGAGGACACGCCGAAACCGGGAGCCCGGATGAATCCTTCGGAGCGACGTCGCCTGCTGTTGATCACCGCCCTCGCCGCGTACCTGGTGGCGCTCTGGGTACTCTGGCCCACCGTGTTCGTGTATCCGCTCAAGATCTTCGTGGTCTTCCTGCATGAGCTCAGCCATGCCCTGGCGGCCATGGCCACCGGCGGACAGGTGGCCTCCATCCGGCTGGATGCCCGCGAGGGCGGCGCCACCTGGGTGCGGGGGGGGAGCCGCTTCATCACCCTGTCCGCGGGCTACCTTGGCAGCCTGCTCTGGGGCCTGCTGCTCCTGGCCGTCGCCCGCTGGCGGCCGCGCGCGGCCCGCGCGGGCGTGCAGGGACTCGGCATCCTGCTGCTGCTCATCACCGTGGCGTACGTCCGGGGCGCGTTCGGGATCCTGTTCGGACTGCTCTTCGGCTGCGCTCTGTTCGCGGCCGGGCGTCGGCTCCGGCAGGACGCGGCCGTCCTGGTGCTGAGCGCCCTGGGTGTGACCAGTGCCGTCTACGCACTGCTCGACATCCGGAGCGACATCCTGCTCCGCCCGGGTGCGCTCTCCGATGCGGCGCTGCTGGCGCAGCTGACGGGTATCCCGGCCCTGGTCTGGGGCGTGCTGTGGGGCGGGCTCGCGCTCGTCGCCTGCGGCCTCATGTTGCGCCGCATCTGGAAGACGCCCTGACCGGCGACGACCGTCTTCCCAACGACAAACCGGCGCCAGCGGCAGCGGGCGCTGGGTCACATTGTCCCTGGTGCGAGACCGGCGCCGGCCGCGTCCCGGACCCCGCTTCCCACACGCACACAGCGACTTGCACGGTTTCCGCCACGCCGGCATGACGGCGGCACGGATTATCCGCAGCCGGGCCCTCACGAGATTCCCAAGGAGCGCCAGGATGAGCTGGATGACCGCGGGCGCGGGCGCGCGTCTGCTGGACCAGAGCACCAACCTAGGCATCGAAGCGCACGCCGGCACGTTGCGGCAACTCTTCGACATGGTCGCGCTGGTGACCATGGCGCTCCAGTACCTGCCACAGCCCTTCGACCCGGCGGAGACCGAGCGCGCGCCGCTGCGCGCGGCGCTGGAGGCGCTCGGAACGCGGGTGCCACCGCGGGATCTGGATCTCGCCGGGCACGACACGGGCGCCCTGCTGGTGCACTGGCTGCGCGAGTTGAACTACCTGGTGGAGAGCGAGCGCCTGGTGTACACGGGCGCGGCGTTCCGGGAGCTTGGGCCCACGCTTGGGGCGGCCGTTTCGGGTGTGCGGGCTCGTATTCCCCCGCTGCGCGAGTTGAAGGGCGTCACCTACCACGACCTGGTGGTTGGCCCGGTGGGCGAGGAATGGATCGCCCGGATCAGCTTCGACCTGTGAGATCATGGCCCGCGCCGAGCTGCTGATGGAAACCGTGGCGCCGGAACCGGACGGGACTTCCGCTTCCTGCTGGAGTATTCCGAAGCACGGCGGGATGCGGGTGAGCGCCCACCTGTACGGCGACCGCGCCACGCTGGCGGAAGTCACCGCGGGAGAGACTCTGACCCAGTTGGCCGCCGTGGCGTCCCTGCCGGGCGTGGTCGGGCCGGTGTGCGCACTCCCTCAAGTCCAGCCCGGCTGCGGCTTCCCGGCCGGCGCGGTGGCCGCCTTCGCTGCCCGGGCCGGAGGGGTGATCGTGCCGGGCGGCATCGGCTACGACATCAATTGCGGCGTCCGGCTTCTGAGCGCCGCCGTGGACGCCAGCGAGCTGCGGCCCCGGCTGGCGACACTGATGGACGACCTGCTCCGGGGCGCGCTGTACGCGCCCATGCGCCTGAGCGCTCCCGAGCTGGCCTCGGTACTGGGACACGGGGCGAGCTGGGCGGTGGCCCACGGTTGCGGGATTCCGGCGGACGTGGACCCGCTCGACTGGCGCGGCACGATGCCGGGAGCCGACCCGCGCCTGGGCTCGGAGCGGGCGCTGGTGCGAGGCGGAGGCCAGCTGGGGACACTGGGCTCGGGGAGCCACTTCGTCGAGATCGGGTATGTCGAGCGCATCCTGGATCCGGCCGCGGCGGATGCGCTTTCGCTGCGCGCAGGCCAGGTGACCGCAATGCTCCACAGCGGGTCTCGCGGCCTGGGATACCAGGTCAGCGCGGATGGGGTGGAGCTCATGCAGCGTGCGGTCGAGCGCTATCGCATCCAGCTGCCGGACCGACAGCTGGCCTGCGCACCCCTCGCCAGTGACGAGGCCCGCCGCTTCCTGGGCGCCCTCGCCGCAGCCGCCAATTACGCGTTCGCGAACCGCCAGGTGCTCACGCACCGGGTGCGGGAGGCCGTGGCCCGGGCGCTCGCCGTGCCCGTGGACGCACTCGGGCTATCGGTCCTGTGCGACGTCCCCCACAACCTCGCGGCGTTCGAAAACCACGTGGTGGAGGGCCGCGCGCTGAGCTTGTGCGTGCACCGGCGGGGCGCGGCGCGGGGCCTGCCCGCGGGCCACCCGGACCTGCCGAACGCACTGCGCGGCCTCGGCCAGCCGGTGGTGCTGCCCGGGGACATGGGCCGGTATTCGCTGCTGCTGCTTCCGGAGCCGGGGATTGCGGCCACCTTCAACTCCCTGCCGCACGGTGCAGGACGCCGGCTCGGTCGGGCGGCCGCCCATGGCCGGCCGAGCAGCCACCCCTGGCCGCACGAGCTGGCCGACGCGGGCATCGAGGTCCGATCCGCAGCCCCGGAGATTGTCGAGGAGTGCACTCCGGACGCGTACCATGAGCTGGAGGCCATCCTGGAAGTGCTGTCGGCGGCCCGGCTGGCCCGACCGGTCGCGCGGCTCCGGCCGCTGGGGGTGCTGCGCGGCTGAGCGGCGCGCCCGGCGAGTTGACCGCAGCGGGCGAACGCCGCAGTATATGCGAAGTGCGAGGCCGCCAGGCAGGCGGCCTCGCTTTTTGTTGCCCCGATCCGAGCCAATGCAGCTGCCCGAAGACCACCCGCGGGTGCCCGACATCAGGGGCATGCGGCCGGTACTGGACCATCTGCCCGACCCCGCCGCCGTCTACGACGGGCAGTGGCGCTGGCTCTATCTCAACGGGCCGGCGCGCTCGCTGCTGCACGACCTGGGTCTGGATCCGGACGCCGCGCCCGGGCGCCAGCTCTGGGAGCTGCTGCCGGAGGAGCGAACGCGCCCGGAGTATGCGGCCGCGCTTTCGGCCTCGCACGAGTTGGTCTTCGAGTCGTCGTATCCGCAGCTGGACCGCACCCTGGAAACCCGGCTGATCCAGATCCCGGGCGGGATCCTGAGCCTCTCCCGCGACGTCACTGGCCAGCGCCGACTGGAGGAAACCCTCGCCCGGGAGAACAAACGGCTGGATCTGGAGCACCGCCGGCTCCAGGCCATGCTGGACATCCTGCCGATCGGGGTCTGGATCGCGGACGCGCAGGGCCGGATCATCGCCGCCAACCGCGCTGCCAACGACATCTGGCGCGGGGCCGCACCCCTGACCGGCTCGCCCGGCCAGTACCACCAGGACTACCGCGGCTGGTTCGCCGACACCGGGGAGCCGCTGGGTCCGGGTGACTGGGGCATGGCCCGGGCCGTGCTCGACGGCACGTCCACACACGGGCGCGAGGTGGACATCGCCTGCTTCGACGGCTCGCGGCGCACCGTGCTCAACTACGCGGTTCCGATCCGCGATGCCGCGCAGCGAGTGGTGGGCGGGGTGGCGCTGACCGTGGACATCACGGACCGCAGGCGGGAGCAGCGCCTGCAGCAGGTGGTGGGCGAGGCGAGCACGGTACTGGGCACATCGCTCGACCCGGATTCCGCCTTCCGCGCGCTGGCCGACGCGTGCGTGCAGCACTTCGCCGACGTGGTGCTGGTCACGGAGGCGGAAGAAGTGGAAGGCGTCTTCCGCCGGCGGGCGGTCCGGCATCGCGACCCGGCCCGGCAGGCGCTGGTGGAGCCGCTGCTGCACGACCCCGAGCTGGATGCCCCGAGTCGCCGCCACCGCTCCCAGCTCGTCCAGCAGCCGGAACCGCTCTTCTTCTCCGCGGTGGACGAGCAGGTGCTGCGCGCGCTGCAGCTCACGGCCACCGAGCGGCGCGCGCTCCGGGAACTGCGACTGCCGTCGCTCATGGTGCTGCCGCTGCGGGTCCGCGAGCGCCTGATGGGAGCCCTCACGGTCGGCACCGTCGCGGACGGGCGGCCGCAGTTCGGCACGGCGGAACTGGATCTGGCCCGGGCGCTCGCGGTACGCGCCGCGCTCGCCATCGACAACGCCCGGCTCTACCAGGCCGCGCAGGCCGCCAGTCAGGCGAAGAGCCAGTTCCTGGCCACCATGTCCCACGAGCTGCGCACGCCGCTCACCGCCATCATCGGCTACGACGAGCTGTTGCTCAACGAGATCTGGGGGCCGCTCAACCCCCGCCAGCGCCAGCAGCTGGAGCGCATCCGGGTGAGTGCCTGGCACCTGGTCACGATCATCGACCAGATCCTGGCGTTCTCCCGCGCCGAGGCCGGCCGCGAGACCGTGAAGAGCGAGTCGGTCAATCTGACCCAGCTGGTCCAGGAGACCGCGGCCATGCTCGAGCCGCAGGCCGCGATCAAGCACATCGAGCTGCGGGTGACCGTCCCCGAGAACCCGGTGTGGATCCGCACGGACCCCGGGAAGGTGCGGCAGATCGTGCTCAACCTGGCGGGCAATGCCGTGAAGTTCACGGACTTCGGGGTCGTGGAGGTGGCGCTCGGACACGGCGGTGACGGGGTGGAAGTGCAGATCCTCGACAGCGGGCCCGGGATTCCGCCGGGTGACCTGGAGCGGATCTTCGAGCCGTTCACGCAGCTGGATCAGTCGAACACGCGGTCCCAGGGCGGCACGGGCCTGGGCCTGACCGTCAGCCTTCGCCTGGCGCGCCTGCTTGGCGATCAGCGCCGAGGCGGTGTACGAGCCGGTGGCGAAC
>VEPF01000406.1:6795-7070 GCA_012027055.1 Gemmatimonadota bacterium
GTGACGGCCGAGAGCCGCGCCGGCGATGGGAGCCGGTTCCGGCTGACGCGGCCGGGGCTGGCGTGAGCGCCCGCGCCGCGCGGCCGGGTATCCCTCAACGGGACTCCCGTTCCCATATTTCCGTCATGCGACGTCTGCCTCCCCTGGTCCTGGTGCTGGTGCTGCTCCTGCTCGCCGTGTGGCGCCTGCGCGACCCCCGCGCCGACCGCGTGCGCGTGTCCCGCCAGTGGCCGGTGATGGGCACCTTCTTCAATGCCATCGCCTACGCCCCGGAT
>VEPF01000320.1 GCA_012027055.1 Gemmatimonadota bacterium
CCGCACGGCCGTGACGCAAGCAGGCCAGGCAGGTGTGCCCCCGGGGTGAGTGCTGCTCCGACATCCCCGGGGGCACACCCGCCTGGCCCATGCGCGCTTCCCAGCCCGGCCGCAATGCCGGCCCGCGCGCTTCCTTACCGGCTCGCGCCCGCGCGCTGCAGCTCGGCCGCCACCCGCTCCGTCTCCTGCCACACGCGCAGCAGGTTGCCGCCCCACAGCTTCCGGATCTGCTCCTCGGTATAGCCGCGCCTGACCAGCTCGACCGTGATGTTCGGGGCCTCGGACGCGTTCCGGAACCCGTCCACGCCGCCCCCGCCATCGAAGTCGGAGCTGATGCCGACGTGGTCGATGCCGATCAGCTTCACCATGTGGTCGATGTGGTCCACGTAGTCGCGCACGTTCGGCGCCGGCCAGCGTCGGTCCAGCTCCGCCCGCTTCGCCACGTAGGCCGCGCGCTGCTCGGGCGTGATGCTGCGTGAGGCCCGGCTGATGCCCAGCTCCTGCATGGCCGCCTGCAGCGCCGCGGTCTTCTCGGCCGGGTCCGCCTTCACGAATTCGCCCAGCGCCACCGCCTGCACCACGCCGCCGTTCTGCTTCATGGCCAGCAGTTGCTCGTCATCCAGGTTGCGCGCGTTCGGGTTGAGGGCATAGGCGCCCGAGTGCGAGGCGATCACCGGCGCCTTCGACAGCCTCGCCGCGTCCAGCATGGTGGACTTCGCCACGTGCGAGACGTCGATCATCATCCCCAGCCGGTTCAGCTCCGCCACCACCTGCTTCCCGAACGGGCTCAGACCGCCGTGCTCCCCCGGCCCTTCGCCGGGCAGCGGGTTCGACGAGTCGCCAATGTCGTTGTGACCGTTGTGCGTGAGCGTCAGGTAACGGCCGCCCCGCCGGTAGAAATCGCGCAGCACCTCCAGGTCCGTCCCGATCGGGTAGCCGTTCTCCACGCCGATCGCGATGGCGCGCTTGCCGCTCGCCACGATCCGCGCCACGTCCGCGGCCGTGTATGCGATCTCCGCCTGGTCCGGGCACAGCACTTCCGCCACCCGGTGGATGCCCTCGAACTTGCGCACGGCCTCCGCGCGCGCTGCCGCGTAGCCCTCCGGGGTGCGCGGCCCCTGGCCCACGTACACGACGAAGAAGGCGACGTCCAGTCCCCCTTCCTTCATCTTCACCAGGTCCACCTGCCGGTTCAGAAGCTGGCAGGGGTTGACCTCATCCGAGCCGAAGTTGCCGGAGATGTCGTCGTGCGTGTCGATGGTGATGACCCGCCCGTGGATCTGGCGCGCCCGCTCGGCGGACGTGACCGGCGCGGGTGCGGCCCCGTTGCGCGCGCAGCCGAGCGCGAGCAGCGCCAGCGCGGCGGCCAGCCGGGCGGCCGGGCGCACGGGGTGCACCTGCGGGTGGGAAGTTCCTGCACTCATCGGCGGCTCCTGCCGGTAATCGAAAGGCGCCGCGGGCGCGAAGGACGCACGCGACGCCTCAAGATGGGACGTCGTCTGCGGACCGCAACGGTTTTCAGTTCATCACCCGGCCCAGCAGCTCGGTCCAGCGGGCGTCCACCCGCTCCTGCACGAGCGCGATCTGCGCGTCATCCAGGTGCCGGAACCGGCCCTGCGCGCGCACGTACGGCTCCACCGGGTCACCAGGGTGGTCCATGGTGAAGCGCCAGTGCTGCCCGTCCTCCACCTCGAGCATGGGGAAGATGCGCGCGCGCACCGCGAGGCGTGCCAGCTCCATGCTCCGCTCGTCCGCGTACTTCCAACCGGGCGGGCAGGGCGCCAGGATGTGCAGGAAGCGCGTGCCCCGCACGCTCTTCGCCCGGCGCACCTTGGCGACCAGGTCGGTCGGATAGGCGGGCGTGGCGGTCGCGGCGTACGGGATGCGGTGCGCCGCCATGATCGCCATGATGTCCTTCTTCGGGTTCGCCTGCGGCTGCGCCACCGGCGTGGTCGTGGTCCAGGCGCCCCACGGCGTTGCCGACGAACGCTGGATCCCGGTGTTCATGTACGCCTCGTTGTCGTAGCAGACGTACAGGATGTTCTCGTTCCGCTCGGCCGCGCCGGAGAGCGCCTGCAGCCCGATGTCGAAGGTGCCGCCATCGCCGGCCCACACCATCACCGTGGTGTCGGTGTCGCCGCGCATGTCCAGCGCGGCGCGGATGCCGGACGCGACCGCCGCGCCCGTCTCGAACGCGGTGTGGTAGACCGGTACCTGCACCGACGCGGTGGGGTACGGTCCCGCGATCACCGACCAGCAGCAGGCCGGCATGGTCACGATGGTCCGCTCGCCCAGCTCCTTCAGCACCATGCGCATGGCCAGCGCCCCGCCGCAGCCCGGGCAGGCCAGATGGCCCGAGGTCATCAGCTCGCGCTGCTGCAGCGCGTCCTTGATCATGATCTGGCTCATGCTTCCACTCCGGGGAGCGAGTCTGCGGAAGTCTGCGCCCGGCCCGTGGTCGCAGGCGCTCCATCATCGCCCAGCAACCCCACCCACAGGTCCTCGCGGTCCGGCGCTGCCGCGGCGCGGGTGCGCTCGATGACGGTGTCGATGGTGTCCGGCCGGATGTCGCGGCCGCCCAGCCCGAGCACGTACCCGTACACCTGCGGGCGATCCTCGGCCGGGACGTCGTAGAGCGCGGCCCGCAGCTCCTCCGCGAAGATGCCGCCCCGCCCCGGCGACAGGTTGCGGTCCAGCACGGCCACCCGGGCGATCCCGGCGAGCGCCGCGCGCAGCGTCTCGGTCGGGAACGGGCGGAACATCTTGATCTTCACCAGCCCGACCCGCTCGCCCGCGGCCCGCCGCTGGTCGATCACGTGACGCGCGGTCGAGGTCACCGTGCCGGACGTGACCAGCACCAGGTCCGCATCGTCGGTGTGGTACGCTTCCACCGCGCCGTACCGGCGCCCGAAGCGCTGCTCCCACTCCTCCTCCACCTCGTCGAACGCGGTACGCGCTTCCCGCATGGCTTCCTGCAGCGCGTGCCGCATCTCCATGTAGGAGGCCGGCGGCACCAGGGCATTGAAGGAATGCGGCTCGGCCGTGTCCAGCTTGAGCCGGGCCTGGCGCTTCGGGAGGAAGGCATCGACCAGCTCGCGGTCGGGGATGTCGACCGGCTCCGCGGTGTGCGAGAGGTAGAACGCGTCCAGCACCAGCATCACCGGCAGGTTCACCTGCTCCGCCAGCCGGAAGGACATGATGGTGGTGTCGAGCACTTCCTGGTTGGTCTCGCAGTACAGCTGGACCCAGCCGGTGTCGCGCTGCGCCAGCGAGTCGGTCTGCTCCGTCCAGATGTTCCAGCCCGGACCGAGCGAGCGGTTGATGTCCGCCATCACGATCGGGTGGCGCGCACCCGCCGCCCAGTGCAGCAGCTCGTGCATGAGCGCCAACCCCTGCGAGGACGTGGCCGTGAACGCCCTCGCCCCCGCCGCCGATGCGCCCATGCACGCGGCCATTGCGCTGTGCTCCGATTCCACCTTGATGAAGCGCGCGTTCAGCTCGCCGCTCGCGCACATCTCCGAGAGCTGCTCCACCACTTGCGTCTGCGGCGTGATCGGATACGCCGAGATCACCTCCGTACGCGCCAGCTGCACGCCCCAGGAGACCGCGTGATTGCCGACGATCACCTTCTTCACAGCCCCTCCCGCGTCATGCTGATCGCGCCGCGCGGGCACTCCTCCGCGCACACGCCGCAGCCCTTGCAGTACTCCAGGTCGATCTCGAACCGGTACGCGCCCGTCGCCCGCCGGATGGCCACGTCCGCGCAGTAGATCAGGCACAGCTCGCAGCCGTTGCACACCCCGCAGTTGAAGCAGCGCTTGGCCTCGGCCAGCGCCTCGTTGCGCGTGAGCCCCAGGTTCACTTCCGCGAACGTGGTAGCTGCGGCGCCGTTCGGCTTGTGGTCCGCGTGCCGCTCCGCCGGCTCGAAGTGCGTCAGGTTGAGCAGCTCCGGGCTCACCACCTCGTCCACTGGCGCCACCCGCCGCACCGGGTCGTCGTGCCGCCAGCGGGTCATGCTCAGGTTGCCCTGCGGACCCAGGCTCAGCGCGGCGAGCTCCGCCGGCACCGCCTCCGGCGAGGCCGCGCTGGCCCGCTGCGCGCGCAGCGGCCGGTCGATGCCGATCGCGGCGCGCTTGCCGGCGCCGAGCGCGTGCGCCCCGGTGCGGTCGTGACCGGCGACGTCGCCGCCGGAGAAGTACCGGCCCTCCGCGGTGGCGCCCAGGCGGTCCGCCGCGATCGATCCCCGGTAGACCTGCACGCTGGGCGGCAGCGCTTCCAGCGAGGCGCTCTCGCCCGTGGCCAGCAGCACCAGGTCCACGGCATGCTCGAAGCGCGCGCCCGTGGGTACCGGCGCACGCCGGCCGCTCGCGTCCGGCTCGCCCAGCACCATGCGCTCGAAGACGATGTCCACCACGCCCTCGCTGTCATCCCCGAACCCCACCGGGGCGACCAGGAACTCGAGGGTGATGCCCTCGCGCTCCGCGTCCGCGATCTCCTCCCTGATCGCCGGCATCTCCTCGCGCGTGCGGCGGTACGCCACCGTGACCTCCGCTCCGAGCCGACGCGCGGTGCGCGCGCAGTCCATTGCCGTGTTGCCGCCGCCGATCACGATCACCTTGCGCCCGACGTCCGGCCGCCCGCCCGCATTCACTTCCTGCAGGAACTCCAGCCCCTGGCGCACCGCCGGATGGTCCTCGCCGGCGAGCCCGAGCGGCCTGGCCAGGTGCGCGCCGGTGCCGATGAACACGACGTCGAACGAGGCCAGCAAGCTCCAGTCGAGGTCTTTGCCGATGCGCGTGCCGCAGACGAACTTGATGCCCAGCTCCCGCAGCTGCTCCAGTTGCCGGTCGAGCACCGCGCGGGGCAGGCGGAACTCCGGGATCCCGAGCCGCAGCATGCCGCCGGGCTCATCCGCCGCCTCGAACACCGTCACCGCGTATCCCAGCCGGTTCCGGTGGTAGGCGCACGCCAGGCCCGCCGGGCCCGAGCCCACCACCCCGATCTGCTCCCGCTGCGTCACCGGCGACGCTGCCACCCGCCGCGTCAGTGCCTGGTCTCCCAGCATGCGCTCCACCGCGTGGATCGCGACCGCGCCATCGAGCTCGCGGCGGTTGCAGGCGGTCTCGCACGGGTGGTCGCAGACCCGGCCCGTGATCGCGGGGATCGGGTTCTCGCGCAGCAGCAGGTCCACGGCCTCCTCGAGCCGGTCCTCCCGCAGCAGGTTCAGGTAGGCTTCGATGTCGATGCCGACCGGACACTTCTGGTTGCAGGGCGCCACCCGGTCGTGGTACACCGGCCGGATGTACTTCCAGGACCCGGTGCGGTTGCCCAGCGTGGTGGTCCGGCTCACCGGCAGGTCCTTGCCCTCGAGCCGCAGCTCAGACATGCGCCACCTCCTCCGCGGCCGCCATCAGCAGCGCGGCTTCCCGGGCCGCCGCTTCGTTCGCCTCCGGCTTCGTCGGCACTTCCTCGCGGATCGCCTGGCACACCGATTCCAGCCCCACCAGTCCGGACGCGACCGCGAACGCGCCCAGGATCGCGGTGTTGACGATCGGCTGCGTCCGGCTGCCCAGCCCGTGCCGCGCGGCCACCGAGCTCGCGTCCACCGTCACCACCTGGTAGCGCGCCTGCAGCTCCGGGTACGTTTCCGGGCCACGTGCCGTGTTGATCAGGATCATCCCGCCCGGCTTGAGTCCCGCCGCCACATCCGTGGCCTCCACCAGCGTGGGGTCCAGCACGATGATGTCGTCCGGTGCCATGATCTCGCAGCGCAGCCGGATCGGCGCCCGGTCGACCCGCAGGAACGCCGTCACCGGCGCCCCCCGCCGCTCGACCCCGAACGCCGGGAACGACTGCACCCAGTTGTCCTCGTGAAACAGCGCCACTGCCAGCAGCTTGGACGCCACTACCGCGCCCTGTCCGCCCCGGCCATGGATGCGCAGCTCCCGCATGCCATCCTCCCCTTGAAAGGCAGTTGCCCACCTCAAACTGACCGGGGCGGATCGAGGCGCTGTAGGAGTTCGGAGGATTTGGCTGTAGGGTATCGGTGGACCAGCACCCCGCGCGCGGGCGGGGCGCGGCTGATAGGATGACGTCGGTAGCATTCGCACCAACCGGGGCGCAAGTATGGAACGAGCAGTCACACCGTCGCACGGAAACCGCGCGGATCCGCAGCCGGGACCGGCCGTCCTCATCACCGGCGCCTCCACCGGCATCGGCCGCGCAACCGTTGATCGCCTGGCCGCTGCCGGCTGGCGGGTCTACGCGAGCGTGCGCCGGCAGGCAGATGCGGATGTGCTGGCAGGCGCGCACGGCGCGCGGGTCACACCGCTGGTCTTCGATGTCACGGACCTGTCGGCGGTACAGGCCGCGGGCCAGCGCATCGTGATGGAGTGCGGGGCGGCCGGACTGCGCGGGCTGGTCAACAACGCCGGCATGGCGGTGGCGGGGCCGCTCGAGTTCCTGCCCCCGGCGGAGCTGCGGCACCAGCTGGACGTGAACGTGGTCGGGCAGGTGGCGGTGACGCAGGCGGTGTTGCCGGCGCTGCGGCAGGCACGCGGCCGGGTAGTGATGATCGGCTCGATCGCGGGCCTCAGCGCGCTTCCGTTCACGGGCGCGTACTCGGCCTCGAAGTTCGCGCTCGAGGCGATCACGGATGCCTGGCGCATCGAGTTGCACCCGTGGGGCATCGAACTGGTCATGATCGAGCCGGGCGCGATCGCCACGCCCATCTGGGAGCCGGGCACGCGCTACGCGCTCGACATCATGGACAAGTTGCCGCCGCAGGTGACGGAGTACTACGGAGCCCCGCTGGACGGGATGCGGCGGCGGGCCGCCCGGGGCATCGAAGGGTTGCCGCCGGACGAGGTGGCAAAGGTGGTGGAGCGCGCGCGCACGGCCCGCCGCCCCCGCCCCCGCTACCTGAGCAGTGCCGCCG
>VEPF01000038.1:0-2806 GCA_012027055.1 Gemmatimonadota bacterium
GGTCGGCATCGACGGCATCAGCATGCTCCTGGTGCTGCTCACCACCTTCCTCATGCCGCTCACCGTGCTGGGCTCGTTCAAGTACATCACGAGGCGGGAAAAGCAGTTCTACGCGCTCATGCTGCTGCTGGAGTCGGGCATCGTCGGCGTGTTCTCGGCGCTCGACCTGTGTCTCTTCTTCATGTTCTGGGGGCTCGTGCTGGTGCCGATGTACTTCATCATCGGCATCTGGGGGGGCCAGCAGCGTATCTACGCCGCCATCAAGTTCTTCCTTTTCACCACGGTCGGTTCGCTGCTGATGCTGGTTGGCATCCTGTACCTGTTCTTCAAATACCACGCGGTCACCGGTGGACTCTCGTTCGCTTACGCCGACCTGCTGCAGGTGCCGCTGACGGCCACCGAGCAGTACTGGCTGTTCGGTGCGTTCGTGCTCGCGTTCGCCATCAAGGTGCCGCTCTTCCCGTTCCATACCTGGCTGCCCGATGCCCACGTGGAGGCCCCGACGCCCGGTTCGGTGATCCTGGCCTCGGTGCTCCTCAAGATGGGCGCGTATGGCTTCCTGCGGTTCCTGCTGCCGTTCTTCCCGCGGGCGGTCACGCACCCGACCATCGTGGGCATCATGCTGGCACTGGGTCTGCTGGGCATTACCTACGCGGCCTGGGTGGCGGCGGTGCAGCCGGACGCCAAGAAGCTGATCGCATACACCTCGGTGGCGCACATGGGGTTCGTGGTGCTGGGCATTTTCGCGCTCACCGTGCAGGGCATCCAGGGCGCGATGATCGTGATGCTCTCCCATGGTCTTTCCACGGGGGCCATGTTCCTGCTGCTCGGCATGCTCTACGAGCGGCGCCATACGCGGCTGATCGCGGATTTCGGTGGCCTGGCGGCGGTCGCGCCCGCCTTCGGCGCGGTCTTCATCTTCACGGCCCTGGCCAGCATCGGCCTGCCCGGGACCAGCGGCTTCATCGGTGAGTTCCTGGCGCTGGTCGGCACTTTCCAGACTCATCCCTGGGTGGCGGTGATCGCGGCCACCGGCGTGATCTTCGCCGCGTACTACATGCTGCCGATGGTCCAGCGGATCTGGTTCAATCGCCTCGAGCGGGTGGAGAACGAGCGCCTGCCGGACCTGAGCCGCCGCGAGCTGGCCGTCCTGATCCCGCTGGTCGCGGGCATGATCTGGATGGGCTTCTACCCGAAGCCGTTCCTGGACCGGGCGCAGGTGGCCGTCAGCGAGCTGATCACAGCCGTCGAGCAGCGGAGCGTCCCGGCGCCGCTGCTCGGTCTCGAGTTTGATCGCGACGGTGCGGTGTCGCCGGGAGGGGGCCACTGATGCCATTCGATGCTTCGACGCAGGTGCCATACGCGCTCCTGCTGCTGCCCGAGATCGTGCTCTCGGTCTGGGCGATGCTGATCCTGCTGGTCGATGTGTTCCAGAAAGGGGAGCGCAGCCAGCCGTCGAGCGAGCTGATCCCCTGGCTCACCCTGGCAGGTGTCGTGCTGGCCGCGGTCGCGAACGGACTGTTCCCGACGCTCGCGCAGCCGGGGCCCGCGCCCATGATCGGCGCGGATTCCTTCCGGGTTTTCGCCAACTACCTGTTCCTGCTGGCGGCCGCCCTCTTCATCCTGATGTCCAACCGGTACTTCGATCAGGAGCACCTGCGCCTGGGCGAACTGTACGTGCTGGTGCTGTTCGGGACGGTCGGGATGATGGTGTTCGCGGGCGCCCAGGACCTGATGGTGATGTTCCTCGGGCTGGAAGTGATGTCCCTGCCGATCTACGTGCTCACAGGCATCAACCGCCGCGACCGGCGCTCCTCCGAGGCCGCCCTCAAGTACTTCCTCCTGGGGGCCTTCTCGAGCGCGTTCTTCCTGTTCGGGATCGCGCTCGTCTACGGCGGGACCGGCACCACCCAGCTCGGCCAGATCGCCGCCGCGGTGGGCGCGGATGGCCTCGGCGCCAGTGCCCTGGTGCCGGTCGGCATTGCGTTGCTCGGGGTGGGCTTCGGCTTCAAGGTGGCCGCGGTCCCGTTCCACATGTGGACGCCGGATGCCTACGAGGGCGCGCCCACCCCCGTCACGGCGTTCATGGCGGCGGGGGTGAAAGCTGCGGCGTTCGCCGCCTTCCTGCGGGTGTTCCTGACGGCCTTCCCGGGTCTGTACGGCACCTGGGCTGCGATGGTCGCGTGGCTGGCCCTGCTGACCATGGTGGGCGCGAATCTGGTCGCCATGGTGCAGGCCAACGTGAAGCGCATGCTCGCGTACTCCAGCATCGCGCATGCCGGCTACCTGCTCGTCGCCCTGGCGGCGGGAAGCGTGCTCGGCGCGGCCTCGTTCCTCTTCTACCTCGTGGTCTATACGCTCATGACCATCGGTTCCTTCGCCGTGGTCATGATCGTCGGCGGCCGCGGGGAAGCGCGGCTGGACCTGGAGTCGTACAGCGGTCTCGCCTGGCGGCGACCCCTGCTGGCCGTCGCGATGACCATCTTCCTGCTCTCGCTGGCGGGCTTCCCCTTCACGGGCGGCTTCATTGGCAAGGTGTTCATCCTGCGCGCGGCCGTGGAGAAGGGGCTGGTGCTGCTGGCCGTGCTGCTGGTAATGGCCAGCCTGCTCTCCTACTACTATTACCTCCGCGTGGCGTGGTACATGTGGTTCCGCGAGCCCGCGGAGACCGATGCGGAGCCGGTGGCGCTTTCCGGCGGCGTCAAGCTCGCCCTGGCGATCTCGGTCGTGGGCGTATTGCTGCTGGGGGTCTTCCCCGGCCAGTTGCTGGGGCTGGCGGAGCGGGGCGCCGCGGTGCTGTTTCAGC
>VEPF01000038.1:2816-6891 GCA_012027055.1 Gemmatimonadota bacterium
CGGCCGGGCCGTGCGCGCCCCGTCGTTTATGGCGCCGACGGGCGCCCGGGCGCCGCTCGGTCGCGGTCCCGGCGGGCCGATCGGGCGTTTGACGGGGATGGAAAAAAGGGCGTAAACTGCCACGCCGGCGCAAACCAGGAAGAGCGTGATGAACAGCCACATATTTCGTGAATACGACATCCGGGGGATCGTCACTGAGGACTTCACCGGCAATGTCCCGGAGCTGATCGGACGCGCCTTCGGGAGCGAGCTGCGGGACCGCCACGGCGGGCGTACGGACCTGACGGTGGTGCTGGGGAGCGACAACCGCCCCAGCTCGCCGGAGTTGCGCGCCGGCGTGAGCGCCGGCCTGCGGGCGGCCGGCGCCCACGTGATCGACATCGGGACGGTGCCCACCCCCGTGCTGTACTACGCGGCCGCGCGTCTGGGTAGCGCTGCGGGTATCCAGATAACCGGGTCGCACAATCCCCCCGAATACAACGGCATCAAGCTGCTGTTGGGCGGGCGCCCGTTCTATGGCGAGGCCATCCAGGGATTGCAGCAGCGCATCGCGGACCAGCGGTTCACGAGTGGCGCAGGCGGGACCGAGGCGCGGGCGGTCATCCCGGGCTACATCGCGGACATCGCCTCCCGGTTCCACCTCGCCCGCCCCGTGCGGGTAGTGGTGGATTGCGGGAACGGGGTCGGTAGCCTGGTGGCGGTGGAGCTGCTGCGCGCCGGCGGCGCCGACGTGATCCCGCTGTTTTGCGAATCGGACGGCACCTTCCCGAATCACCATCCCGACCCAACCGTGGATGCGTACATCCAGGACATGATCGTGCGCGTGCTGGCCGAGGGTGCGGACCTGGGCGTGGCCTTTGATGGGGACGCGGACCGGCTGGGTGCGGTCGATGAACGGGGGGTGGTGGTGCGCGGCGACATCCTGCTCCTGCTGTTCGCGCTCGACACCATGGCACGGCTGGGGCCGCCCCAGAATCTGGTGTTCGATGTGAAGTGCTCGCAGGCCGTGCCGGAAGTGTTCGAGGCCGCAGGTGGCAAGGCCATCATGTGGAAGACCGGCCACTCGCTCATCAAGGAGAAGATGAAGGAGGTGGGGGCGCCCATCGCCGGCGAGCTCTCCGGGCACATCTGCTACGGGGATACCTACTACGGCTTCGATGACGCGCTCTACGGCGCCTGCTACCTCGTGCAGTTGTGCTCCCGGCTCCCGGGTCCCCTCTCCCGGCGAGTGGCGGAGTTCCCCCAGTACGTATCCACTCCGGAAATCCGGCTGGACGTGACTGAAGCCACCAAATTCGGCATCGTGACGCGGGCGGTGGCCCACTTCCGCGAGCGCTACCCGGTGGTGGCCGTGGACGGCGTGCGGGTGCTGTTCGATGGGGGCTGGGGGCTGTTGCGCGCCTCGAACACGCAGCCGGTGCTGGTGGCGCGTTTCGAAGCCCGGACCCCGGAGCGATTGGAGCAGATCAAGCAGATCATGGTCGCATGGCTGGCGGGCGAAGGCGTGAAACTGGAGGGTGGTAGCCATCACTAGGAAACAGCGGCGCGCGGTGCGCGCCACGACGATCGTAGTCGCCGCCCTGTTCCTGCTGCTGCTGTTCAGCGGGGGCGCCGCGCGGCTCTACACGGATGCGCTCTGGTTCGGGGAGCTCGGCCTGGGCGCGGTCTACGGGCGGCGGCTCCTGGCCACCGTCACCGTGCGCTTGGTAGCCGGTGCGCTGGTGGCGGCGCTGGTCTTCGGCAACCTGCTCCTGGTCGCGCGCCGGCTCGGTCCGGTGCACGTTCGGCGCCGCTACGGCAACCTGGAGATCGCCGAACAGGTGCCTCGCGCGACCGTGGTCGGCCTGGCGCTCCTGCTCTCGCTGTTGGCGGGGTGGTGGCTGTCGGGCGTGCAGTTCGGCGGCGCTACTCCGCTGAGTGTCTGGGCGTGGTTCCGGCACGTGCCGTGGCAACTCTCGGACCCGCTCTTCGGGCGCGACCTTTCCTTCTACGTGTTCGTGCTCCCGCTCGCATTCCGGTTGCTCGACCTGCTGCTGCTGGCCACCGTGTGGGCCGCCTTCCTGGCCATGGCGGGGTACGGCCTGGTGGGCAGCATCCGGTTGCTGCAGGGCCGCATGCAGCTGGACGACGCACCCCGTCTGCACATCGCCGCACTGGCCGCGACCGTGCTCGCGCTGGTCGCGATCCGGCTGTGGCTCGGCAGGTACGCGCTCCTGCTCGATGGCAACGGCTTTCGCGGCAGCATCGGCTACACGGATGTCCATGCTCGCCTGCCCGCGCTCGGCATCGGGGCAGTGCTGGCAGTGGCGGCCGCGGTCGCGCTGGTCTACGGCGCCCGCCGCCGGCTCTGGGCACCGCCGGCGCTTGCCATCGGACTGTTCCTGCTCGCCGGCGTGGTGGGCCGGGGCATCTACCCGGCCCTGGTGCAGAAGCTGCAGGTGGAGCCCAATCAGCTGGCGCGCGAGGAGCCTTACATTCGCTGGAACCTGGACTACACGCGCCGCGCCTACGGCGTGGACCGGCTCACACGGGACACGCTGCCGCACCGGCTGGCGGACGCCCGGGACTGGAGCAGCAACGCTTCCTTGTTGGGCACGCTGCCGCTCTGGGACCCCGAACCGCTCCAGCGGGTCTTCACCGAGCTGCAGGCCCCCCAGGCCTATTACACCTTCTTGGACGTCGATTACGACCGCTACGCCACCGGGGGCGAGGCTCGCCAGATCGCCAT
Organism: Gemmatimonadota bacterium; assembly: GCA_012027055.1. Lineage (GTDB taxonomy): Bacteria > Gemmatimonadota > Gemmatimonadetes > Longimicrobiales > RSA9 > VEPF01. Next base: position 5,545 of record VEPF01000038.1, read on the forward strand.
CGGGGTGCGCGAATTCCGCGAGGAGGAGGTGCCGGCCGCCAGCCGTAACTGGCACAACCTCCACCTCAATCCGCGTTTCACGCGCGGCTTCGGTGCCGTTGTGGTGCCGTCCGACGAGTCGGTCCAGGGACAACCGGTGTTCTGGCTCAGCGGCGTGTCGCCGATCCAGCGGGCAGCCTCCGCGCCCGCCGCGATCCGCCTGACGGATCCCGCCGTGTATTTCGGCGAGGCACCGGGTGGCTCGCGCTACGTCGTGCTCACACCCGTTTCCGCGCGGGGGCCGGGAATCCGGCGGAGCTCGTTCCTGCGCGTGCTAGCTTTCGCGTGGCGCTTCGGCGACCAGAACCTGCTGTTCGCCCGCGGCATCACCGACCAGAGCCGCGTGCTCTTCCGCCGGCAGGTGCTGGACCGGCTCCGGACGGTCGCGCCCTTCCTGCAATGGGACCCGGATCCGCTGCCATTCCTGCGTAACGGTCGCGTGGTCTGGCTGGTCGATGGTTACACCGTCGCCTCCGCATTCCCGATCGCGCGCCCCATGGAAGTCGAAGGCATGGGGCTGGTCCGCTATCTCCGGCCGAGCGTGAAGGCGCTGGTCGATGCCACCGACGGCTCCATCGTAATCCACGCGCTGGAGGCTCGGCCCGATCCCATCCTGGCCAGCTTCAGTCGGGTGTTCCCGGGGCTGATCAAGCCTGCGGCCGGCGTGCCGGAGGATGTGCGCGCGCACTTCCGCTATCCGGCGCTGGCTCTGCGGCTGCAGGCCGACGTGCTCGAGGAGTACCATCTGCAGGATCCGGAGTCCTTCTTCGTCGGCGAAGATGCCTGGGAGCTGCCGCAGGATGTCGGCGCGAGTGCCACCGCCCGCCAGTACCGGCCCGTGTACCTGACGGCCCGCATGCCGGACACGGCGGCCACCGAGTTCGTCGCGCTGCTGCCGTTCATCGCCCGGCAGCGACAGAACCTGACGGGACTGCTCGCCGCCCGGAACGACCCGCCCCGGTACGGCCAGCTGGTGCTGCTGCAGCTGCCGCGGCAGCGGCAGGTACGGGGGCCCGGGCAGGTACAGTCCCTGATCGAGCAGGACCCCGGGATATCCGCGCAGCTTTCACTCTGGCGGCAACGCGGCACCGACGTCGAGCTGGGCCGGTTGCGCATTGTGCCGGCGGACAGCACGCTGCTCTACGTCCGGCCGCTCTTCCTCACCGCGCGCGATCAGCAGGGCGCCATTCCCCAGCTGCAGCGCATCATCGTGAGCGATGGCGCCAACGTGAGCATGGCGGAAACGCTGGAGAGCGCGGTGGCCGGTCTGTACCGCGCCGAGGTCGTGGGCGAAAGCGCGGCCGCGGA
>VEPF01000425.1:0-6568 GCA_012027055.1 Gemmatimonadota bacterium
GGCATGGCCGTCGCCTGTCCCCGATCAGGGACACGAGTGGCCTTCCGGAGGGTCACGGCCATGCCGGAGGCCGCGAAAAACGGCCTGATTGCGCCCTTTTCCCCGGGACTATGCCCGGCACGGTTCCTGTACCGAAGGAGGGCGGGCGGCATTCCCAGGAGGTGGCAGCATGTTGCGAGCGGCATTACTGACGACGGGTCTGGCACTCACCGTGGCGGGCGCTGGTTGGTCGGATCTGGCGGCGCAGGGCCGCGGCACCGGGCGGGGTGAAGCGAGGGCGACCCAGCGGTTCGAGGCGCGCAGCGACCGCGGCGCCGGCAGCGAGGGGCGCAGTGGAGGTCCGGCATTCTGCCGCAGCGGGGCCGGGCACCCCACGCGGGGGCGCCAGTGGTGCTACGAGCAGGGCTACGGCCTGGGCGACGAGCGCTGGAGCCGGGCGGGCGACTGGGACGGCTTCGCATTCGGCCGTCCGGACGGCCGCTACCGCGGCAGCCGGCTGGAGGGCTCGGTGCTGCGGGACATCCTGGGCCGGGTGATATACGGTCGGCTGGTGATCCAGTCCCGCGCCTGGGGCTGGGGCGCCCTGAGCGGGCGGTGGCTGGACGCGGCCGTGGGCCCGCGGGTCCTGCAGGTACAGGCGGGCGGTCATGCGCTGGCCGAGTTCTACGACCGGGACCGGGACGGGCGCGTGGACCTGGTGATGGTGAACCTCGCCCGCTAGCGCCGGGATGAGGCCGTGGTGATCGGCCCGCAGGGTGAAACGAGCGGAGGGAGGGCGCGCCGCGACGCCGGTCCGGCCGCGGCCCGTCTCTCCCTCCTGTTCCGTCCAGGCGCCCGCCCGCCGGGGGCAGGCGCCGCGACGGCTACTTCTTCAGCGCCTTGATCTCGGCCGGCAGCTCGAACTTTGCTGGGTCCACGGCGTCGAACTCGATCTTGTCGATGCTCAGCACCTGCTCCATGCCCATGGCGGTGACCACGGTCTTCTTGGCGACCAGGATGCCGCCGAAGTCGGTGTAGTCCTGGAGCAGCGTGACCGCCTCGATCTTGCCCATGTCGCTCTCCTGGCTCTCGATGCGGGCGACCAGCAGGCCGTTGGCGGTGCCGTAGCAGTCGAAGCTCTCGCGGCCGGAGAGCCAGACCAGCTTGACCTTGTAGCACTCCTGCCCGCCGAACGTGGCCTTCTCGACGGTTTCCGCCGACTTGAACCTGCTCATGACGCGCAGGTCGCTGTCGAACCCCGCCTGGTCCTTGATCATGGCGAGCTCGGGACCTTCCAGGATTCGGGCGCCGCGCATGGGGTCGATGCACCAGGCGGTCTCGCCATCGTAGCCCTGCCGCATCTCGCCCAGGCCCGGGATGTTCGTGATCGTGAACATCTTGTTGGGGCGGGCGCTGAACACCTCCATGCCGGCGCTCATGCCCATGGAGGCGATGGCGAAGCTGCCGGTCATGTGCATGGCCTGGTGCTTGGCAAATGCCGCCTCGCCGCCAATGGCCTTGTTGTAGGCGGCCATGAGGTCGGCAGCGGCCGGCAGCTGCGCGGACACGGCGGCGGGCGCGAGCAGCAGTGCGAGCGCGAGCAGCCGGGTACCGGTACGGCGGGTGGCGGACATGTATGCGGCTCCTGTCTTGTGAGGTGGGACCGGCGTCAGTAGTTGGCGATCCAGTCGAGCGCGGCCTGCAGCGGGGCATCGCGCCCGGCCGCCAGGTCGCCGAACGTGAGCGGCAGCAGCTGGTCGGGGACCACGCCCCGCCCTTCGATGCGCTTGCCGTCCACGACCAGGTAATCGGCGATGGCATGCATCAGCACATCGCCGTTGGGGAGCTTGCTGGCCAGCGCGGGCAGCGCCTGGCCGGCCGTGAGCTCGCCGAAGACACGGGCGCGGCCGATGGCCTGCATGCCCGCGGCGAAGATCTCGGAGGTGCTCGCGGTCATGGCATCCACCAGGATGGCCAGCGGCCCGGCGTACACCGGCACGGGCTGCCCGCGCGGATCGACGCGCCGCGGGTTGAGCACGAACTTCAGCTCGTTGCCGCGCAGCTTCATGGTCCCGAGCGGCTGCACGGAATCCACGAAGTGGCCGCCCACGCCCATGACCATGCCGCCCACGCCGCCGGGATTGCCGCGCAGGTCGATGACGATGCCCTGGCAGTGCCGGACGGCGTCCACGGCCTTGTCGATGGCGGTGGCGATGGGCGCCATCCAGGACGTGAAGGTTACCAGGCCGATGCAACCGTCGCCCGCACCGCCGCCCGCGATGACGGTCTGGCGCACGCTCACCATGGACGGCGGCAGGTTGCCGAACTTGACCAGCTGGCCGGGCGTGGGGCGGAGGCGGAGCGTCACGCCGCGGTCCCCGTCCGGAGAGGCGAGCTTCAGGGTCACCGAGTCCCCGACCCCGCCCTGCACCAGCCGGTTCACACCGTAGAGCACGCGCGTGAGCGCCAGCTGCTGCTCGTGCGGCTCGGCCAGCGCATGGCGGTTGCGGAGTCCGGCATTCGGATCGAAGCCGTCAACCGCGCGGACCAGGGCCCCCGGCGTGACGCCCGCGGCCGCCGCCGGACCATCGGGCGCCACGCGCCAGACCACGACGTCGTCGCCCACCGCCCGCAGCTCCAGGCCGGCATCGCCGATGGTGTCCCGCGGCTCCCGGCCGTTCCGGCGCGGATCGAAGGAAGCGTTGTACTCGACGGGGACCAGCGCGTAATGGGACACGCCGATGCGCGCGATCAGCTCCCCGAGCACCTTGCGCAGCTCGCCGGTGGTCCGGGCCTGCGCGGCCCGCGGCCGCAGCTCGGCGCGGACCGCGTTCCAGTCCAGCCCCCCGAAGGTGCTGTCGAAGTGCAGGTTCCGGATGCGGGTCCAGGCGGTGTCGAACGTCTCGAGCGCGAGCCCGTTCCTGAGCGGCGAGGCGGCCGCCGCCGCGGCCGCGTCGCGTGCCGGCACGGGCCGGTCCTGGGCCCGTGCGCCATTCGGAATCAGTGTGAGCAGCGCCGCGCCCAGCCCCAGCGCCAGCCGACGTCCGTACCGTCTCACCCTCGCCTCATCGTTCGGGATACAATGCGGATGAAGGTAGCGGCAGGGTGGAGCGGGAGTGAAGTCCCGTGCCTGGACGCGCCCGCCCGCTCCCGCCGTACCACCGTGGTCGCGGGCGGGACGCTCGGCGGAGGCGGGCGGCGTCGCACCGATCAGGACCGCACGGGCTCAGGCCTGGAGCAGGCCCTGGAGCCGGTCGCGGTAGCCGCGGCTGGAGGTGAGGCGGGTGCCATCCTCCAGGATCAGCACGTAGTCGCCCTGGAAGAGCGGCTCCAGCTCGCGGACGCGGTCGAGGCGCACCATGGTGGAGCGGTGAATGCGCACGAAGCGCCCGGGATCGAGCCGCGCCTCGAGATTGCTCATGGTCTCGCGCAGCAGGTACTGCCGGCCGCCGGCATGGATGCGGACGTAGTTGGAGGCGGCTTCCAGCCAGTCGATGTCATCGACGCGCAGGATCAGGATGCGGCCGCCGGAGCGGACCACGATGCGCTCCAGGTACTCGCGCTGGCCGCGCAGCTCCGTGAGCAGCGCAGCGAGCTGGCCCTCCACGTCCCCGAAGCGGCGCGCGCGCAACTGGGTGCGCGCGCGCTCGATGGCGGAGCGGAAGCGCTCGGCATCGTAGGGCTTGAGCAGGTAGTCGAGCGCGTGCGCGGCGAAGGCCTTGAGCGCGAACTGGTCGTAGGCGGTGACGAAGATGGTGACCGGCATGCGCTCCACGCCCACGGCCTCGATCACGCCGAAGCCGTCCATGCCGGGCATCTGCACGTCCAGGAAGACCAGGTCGGGAGCCTGCTCCCGGATCCGGGCGACGGCTTCCTCGCCGCTCCCCACCTCGCCCACCACGTCGAAATCCGACTCCAGCTCCAGGTGCAGCCGTACGCCTTCGCGGGCGAGCGGCTCATCATCGACGATCAGGACGCGTACCGGCTGCATGTTCGGACCTCGGTTGGGCTCAGGCGCCGCTACCGGCAGACCGGGCGGGCTCGGGCAGCGGCTCCTCGCCGCTCGGCACCAGCGGCAGTTCCACGGACGCCTGGGCGCCGCCGCCCGGCGCGTTCTCCAGCTCGAGCGCGAAGTCGCCGCCGTAGAGCTGCTCCAGGCGCGCCCGCGTGTTGGCCAGGCCGATCCCGTTGCCGGTCGTCTGCGCGTCCGGGTGCAGGCCCGGGCCGGTGTCCCGGACCGTGAGGCGCAGCCGTCCGGCCTCGGCGCGGCCGCAGATGCGGATCCGGCCGGGGCCGGGAGTGCGCGCGATGCCGTGGCGGATGGCGTTCTCGACCAGCGGTTGGAGCAGGAGCGTGGGCACTTCCGCGTCGAGGGCGGCGGGGGCCACGTCGAATTCCACCGCCAGCCGGTCCCGGAAGCGGGTCTGCTCGATCTCCAGGTAGCGCTCCAGGAGGGCAATCTCCTCGCGCAGCGGCACCACCTGCTCGCTGCTCTCGAGCGAGACGCGCAGCAGGTCGCTGAGCAGCGTGAGCGTGCGCACCACCGCCTGCTTCTCGCCCTTCATGGCCAGCACCGAGATGGCATTCAGGGTGTTGAACAGGAAGTGCGGGTTGAGCTGCATGCGCAGGGTCTCGAGGTGCGCGCGCGTGAGGCTGGTCTCGAGGCGCGAGGCCTTGAGCGCCAGCTGCGTGGTCTGCCGCTCGCGCTCGCGCAGCTGCCGCCAGTAGGCGCGCACGTAGAAGCCGCCCAGGATCGACCAGTAGAAGAACAGCTCGATCACGAAATAGAGGCCCAGCAGCCGCGACATGTTGCGCGTGAAGCCGAGCGGGAAGTCGGTCCGCAGGAGGTAGTCGCTGATGTAACTCGCGAGCCCGAGGTGCACGGCCGCGAACAGCACGGACGCGGCGCCGTGCACCGGCACGGCCAACCGCCAGCCGCCAGCCTCGAAGGGGAAGCGCCCGGCCAGCCAGACGATGCCCGGGACCAGCAGCCCGAGCACGTACCAGGAGGGCATGGTGGACGCGAAGGCGCGTCCCCACTCCAGCGGTTTCCCGGCCGCCGCGTACCCGAGGTGCGCCTGCGTCCCCTCCACCAGCCCGATCACGGTGCAGGCGGCGAAGATGGCCACCCAGCCCCGCCAGCTGCGGAAATTCAGCCAGGATTCCCGGCGGACCGGCGCTCGGTCGCTCTTCATGACTGCAGCCTAACCATGTCCGCGCTCCCGCTCAACTCGCCCGGGAGGAGCGGCTGCGGCGGCGGGACGGGTTTCCCGCGCGTGGTGGCGGACTCTGTTCCCGGCGCGCGCCGGACGCGACATTGCCGGGAACCCTGCGCCCCGGTGCCCATGCGACGTCTTGCCCTCCTGCTCCTGCTGCTGGCCGGCACCCCCGCCGCGGCGCAGGAAACCGCGTTCCTGCCGCTGCTGCCGACCCTGCCGGCGAGCACCCGCGCCCTGGGCCTGGGCGGGGCGTTCGCCATCGGATCCACGGACAGCGACGCGCTCTTCTACAACCCCGCATTCGGCGACCGGCTGCGCGGCGCCAGCCTGGGCGTGCAGTGGGCGGGCTCCGAGACCACGCTGTACACCCTCTCCGCCGCGACCGACTGGTGGGGTGGCGCGGTGGCACTCGGCGTGCTGGCGGTGGACTACCCGACCGCGGCCCCGTTCGACAGTACCGTGCTCGCCCTCTGGGCGCCCGGTTCGACTTCGGAGCGGGCCGCCCTGCTCGGGTACAGCCGGAAGCTGCTGGGCGTGCCGCTGGCCATCACAGGCAGGTTGTTGGAACTGCGGGCACTGGGCGAACGGAACGCCACGGCGGCGGTGGACTTCGCGACCGGGATGCAGCTTGGCTTCGTGACGCTCGGGTTGAGCGTGCAGAACCTCGGCCCGGGCATCAACGTAGCCGACCGCGCGTACGACCTGCCGCTGCGCGCCACGCTCAACGCCGGGAGCGTCCGGGCTGCGCCCGTGGGACCGATCGACCTCGGGGCTGCGGCGCAGCTGGCCTGGACCCGGCACGGCGAGCTGGTCCCGGCCGGCGGGCTGGAGTTGAGCTACTGGCCGGTCAACGGGCGGACGTTCTTCCTGCGCGCGGGCGGGCGCCGGGCCACTGCGGGCGCAAAGCCCTACACGCTGGGTGCCGGCTTCTCGGGCGACAAGCTGATCATCGACTACGCCTGGGCGCCCGAGGACGGGGGCAACATGCACCGCGTCGGGGTGCGCTGGCGCTGAGCCCGCAGCGCGACGGTGCCTCGCGTGCCGGCTGGGGTACGCGACCCCTAGTTCCAGAACCCTGCCGGGAGCAGGCTGAAGCCGATGTCGTCCAGCAATACCGTGCCCGCGACCGCGCGGTCGAAGACGAACCGCACGCTCCGGAGCCGCTGCACGTCCAGCGCCGGTGCGGCGGCCGTGAAATCGCGCAGCGGCAGCGAGTAGCTCTGCAGCACCAGCTCGTACCGGCGGGGGAACGAGCTCTTCTCCCGGTCCGCGCGGCGCAGGATCGACATCTCGAGCGGGCGGCGGATGGCGCCGTAGCGCGCGAGCGGCAGCGTGGCGGCGGTTCCGCCTGCATCGACCACCTGCACCGA
>VEPF01000425.1:6578-6864 GCA_012027055.1 Gemmatimonadota bacterium
TTCTTCCTTGCCGAATCCGGCGAGGTTTTCTTCATGGTGGCGGGAACGGCGCGCGGGCCGGGCAGATCGGCGGTCGGCATGAGCAGGAAGTCGAGCGAGTGCCGGGCCGTCAGCGCCAGCGCGGCACTCAGGCTGTCGCTGAACGCCAACTCGAGCGTTGCCGGCGGCCCCATGCGCGTGGTGTCTTCGCCGGCAATGCGGTTGTTCCAGCCCACGGTGAGCGCCCAGTTGTTCATGGTCGCGCCCTCCGCTGAGGTGCGCAGATTGAGGCCGCGCTCCTTCCACA